>NZ_JAGFPF010000905.1:0-851 GCF_025962695.1 Candidatus Symbiopectobacterium sp. NZEC135
ATCCGTGGACCCAACTGCCAGCACGATAACAGTACTTATGCACGCTTCGAAGAGAACGTGAAATGGAGCTTCGGCACACTCAGCGATGACGAGCGTGAGCGGCTTTACCGTTGGTATCAACAGCAGAATGTCAGCACGATTTCGCCACCGAGTCGTGACTGGGCGTTGATCTATTGGGACAGCGTGCCGCTCGGGGCAACATCATGATTTTCCTTCCGCAGGCACTCACTGACGCTTGGCTACTGGAGGATATTCAGGGGGGCGATCTGACGACCCAGGCGCTCGGTATTGGTGGGCAGCCGGGACATATCACCTTTTTTCATCGGCAGGGCGGTTGTGCCAGCGGGATTGCCGCTGCGCGGCAGATGCTCACGTCACTTGGGGTGAGTGTGACCGCCTCGGTGAATGACGGCGAACGCGTGGTGGCCGGGCAGACCTTGCTGTGTGCCAGCGGCTCGGCGGCGGCGCTGCATCAGGGATGGAAGGCGGTGCAGAATGTACTGGAATGGAGTTGCGGCGTGTCTGGCTATCTGGCGTGCATGCTGGACCTGCTGCGCCAGCGCCATCCTGACGGGCACATCGCTTGTACGCGCAAAATGATTCCCGGCACCAAGCTGCTCGCTACCCAGGCGGTGCAGGCCGCTGGCGGGTTGATTCATCGCGCCGGATGCAGTGAAACCATCCTGCTGTTTGCCAATCACCGCCGCTTTCTTGCAAACGGCGATGACTGGCCTGCCATGGTGAGCCAACTGCGCCGCCATGCGCCGGAAAGAAAGATCGTGGTAGAGGCGGATACGCCGGACGAGGCGCTGGCGGCGCTGCGTGCGGCACCTGACTGCATACAGCTCGAC
>NZ_JAGFPF010000906.1:0-850 GCF_025962695.1 Candidatus Symbiopectobacterium sp. NZEC135
GCTGGGCCATATTGCGGCTTTCTTTTTCCAAGGTACCGCGGTTCATTTCCGGGTTAGCGCCGAGTAATGACAGCGTAATCGCGTAGCGTTGCAGGGTTTCCCGCACACCGGCAGCCAGCAGTTGGAGCGTGCGAATTCGCAGCGGATTTAGCACCAGCGCATCTTGTTTGATGACAATCAGTTCCTGACGCACCAGCTCCGTGGTTAACGTTTCAATGACCGCAGGCAGTGCCTCTTTACTGTAATGCAAGAACAGTTCGGCTTGAATTAACGGGTAAATCAACGACATTTGTCGTGTTAATTCATCCGGCGTGATCCTGCCACGGTGCATGATAATGCTGGCGATCATCGATGGCAGCACCAGCAAATGCTGGATGTTGTTGCGGTAATACGTCATCAACACGGCCTGTTCGCGCGGCAGAATGATGATCTCGCCAATATTGTCTTGTTCAACTTCAAATTTGTTCATTGCCAGCGCGTGTTCCAGCAGTTCCGGCGCCGTCTTTTTCGGCGCAGTGACATCTTTGCTGTAAGGCACGTTGCGCAGCAATTGCAAATAGCAGTCCAGTTGCTCATGCATTTGTTCACGGGTCAGCGCGCGCTGACGTGATGCCAACAGTGCGGTGGAGCACAGGTTCATGGCGTTGGCGGCTGCGGCGTTGTTAATGCGCACCATGATGATATCGGCAATATTCTGCACGGTAGGCGTGAGCCAGGTAGGGCGCTGCGCTTCAATCGGATCGATCGCCTCGCGCCACTGCGGCACATGGTGATTGAGGTAAGGCGTCAGCGACAGTGGCTCGCCAAAATTCACATAGCCTTGCCCCAGATTGCGCAGTTTGCGTAACCC
>NZ_JAGFPF010000907.1:0-850 GCF_025962695.1 Candidatus Symbiopectobacterium sp. NZEC135
AAGCAGTTGCCCGGTCTGTCGGTACAGCGCCTGATGCAAAAAGGCTATGGCTTTGGCGGCGAAGGCGATTGGAAAACGGCGGCACTGCTGCGCATCATGAAAGTGATGGCAGAAGGCTTGCCAGGCGGCACCTCATTTATGGAGGATTATACCTACCATTTTGTCCACGGTAACAATTTGGTGGTAGGTTCCCATATGCTGGAAGTGTGCCCAAGCATCGCGAAAGAGGCGAAACCGATACTGGATGCGCAACATCTGGGCATCGGTGGCAAAGCCGATCCAGCACGGCTGATCTTCTCCACCCCGGCGGGCCCGGCGCTCAATGCCAGCGTCATCGACATGGGCGATCGTTTCCGTATGTTGGTCAACGTGGTGGATACCATCGAGCAGCCGCACCCCTTGCCCAAACTACCGGTTGCCCGGGCTATCTGGCAGGCACAACCGTCGCTGGAAGAGGCTGCCGAAGCCTGGATTCTGGCGGGCGGCGCGCACCATACGGTATTCAGTCAGGCGTTAGATCTGGATTACCTGCGGCTCTATGCAGAGATAAATCACATCGAACTGCTGGTGATTGATAACGAAACCCGCATTCCGGCATTCAAAGACGCACTGCGTTGGAATGACATGTACTACAAACTCACCTCACGCTAAGTGGTAGCACGGAACCCGATTATCAAGATCGGGTTCCACCTCTCATTCATAATTCCTATTGCGCTAGACACCTGTTTTCTCTGGCATATACTGAAATCCCCTACCCACATAATTATTAAATTAAAAATCATGACCACTGCTGAATACTTACTCAAGTTTCGCAAAGTGAACACTCTGGACAGCCTTGAAAAACTCTACG
>NZ_JAGFPF010000908.1:0-840 GCF_025962695.1 Candidatus Symbiopectobacterium sp. NZEC135
GTAATAGCGTTCGAGCAGCCTACATTCATAAGGCTGGGCATCTGGAAGCCCGCAAGGAGATGATGCAATGGTGGTCGGATTATCTGGACACATGTCGGCTCGCATACGTACCACCTTTTAATACAGAGCGGGGCAAAAAGAACGAAGCGGCATGATCCATAACAAAAAGCTGTATCAGCATACACTGGTACGGCTTTATTCATTTCTAATAGCTTGTCAGCCCCTTCATCTCGACCCGTCGCTGCCTGTAGAAAGCTGTTACACGATAACAACACACTTACGCCGTCAGTCCAAGCGTGCCATTTCATTTGAGAGCGAGGAACATCCCAGCTGCCCCGGCGACGAGAACTGCATCAATGAGAAGCTCGAACGTGTGCGTCTGGAGTTTCTGGACGAGACGTTTCGCAATCATCGAACCGACGAGCAATGCGATGCCAATGGCAAGTCCACATGTGAGGACGGGCAGCATGATTAGCGACGAGCCAGTACCGACAACGCCGCTGAGCACGCCAGCACGGCGAGGAAGAAGAGAACTAATAGCGCGATCATCGGCTCCAGGGGTCAACCGGGGCCGTCGCTCGCAGCCGCAAGAAGAGCTCATGTCTGCAGGAGCCCCCCGGAACTTATCGAGGATCTCCTGCGGCACTTCGTCTCCGAGTTCAGCGCCCTCTGCACGTGCCACGGCCAGGCATTCCTGCAGATAAGCCAGCGTAAGCCTGGCGATATCAGCACGGCCAAACATGCCTGAGCGGCGGTGCGTGAGTGTCATGAGTCCAGCCACCGCATTCTGCATCAGCTTGCGCCAGGCCAGAGAGCTGAAATTCGCGGCCAGATCTACGG
>NZ_JAGFPF010000910.1:0-849 GCF_025962695.1 Candidatus Symbiopectobacterium sp. NZEC135
ACCACATGCAGCGTGGTCAGACCCGGATGAGAAAGCTCTTGATCGGCCAACAGACGCGGCATGACACCAATCACCTCGCCGCCCTGCGCCAACGCCGCATCCGCGACCGCGCCCATCAATCCCACACGGCCACCGCCGTAAACAATGGCGATACCGGCCTGCGCCAGGGTTTTGCCCGTCACACGCGCCGCATCAATAAAGGCGGTGTCACTTCCCGCACTCGAACCGCAAAAAATTCCCATCACCATGATATGTCTCTCTTCTCCATGTCGATTACCTACCTATGCCGGCAAACATCTCCATTCCACCAGGCATTTAATTATTCAGCCGGAAACCACCCGGTTGCGTCCAACGTTGCCAACGCGCGCAGGCCGCTGCATCAAGCTCGGCCAGTGCCTGAGCCGTCTCCTCACGCCAGCGTTGTAACAGCGCTTTTTTACCGCTTAATGAAAACGATGTCACACCCCGCTCGGGATCGTGCGGGTACGCATTGAGCTCACGCAATGCGGGCAGCGGCAAACCCGAGCGCGCCAGCAGACGTGTCAATGCGGCAAAGGTCGGCTCCATGCCGCGATGCGCAAAAGCAAACCCGGCCAGACTGCACCATTCGGCGTCTTCGAGTTTATCTGGATCCGGTATGGTCTGCGCCAACGGCAGTGCCAAAGGGATAATGCGGCGCAAGGCAGGCCACGCCTGAGCGAGACGCCGTTCGGCACGCGAGACCAGTTGCCGACCATCCTCGCTGATAGGCAAAATCGCCATCGCACTATAGCAGCCACTGCTCGCCTCGCGGTGGCTGCCAATGCGCACCAGCCGAAACCCGCACGCTTGCCAGAATGCCCACAGTTC
>NZ_JAGFPF010000090.1:0-10441 GCF_025962695.1 Candidatus Symbiopectobacterium sp. NZEC135
CAATGCAATGACAGGGAGTCATCATGGCTACAATGAAGGACGTAGCCCGCCATGCGGGCGTTTCTGCGGCAACAGTATGCCGAGTGATCAACAATAACGTTTACGTTAAGCCGGTTACTCGCGAACGGGTTGAGGCGGCAATGCGTGAGTTCAACTATCAACACAATGTTGCCGCACACGCTACGGCGAAAAGAAGTGGCAAAACACTCGGGCTGCTTACCGGCAACCTGGACGATCCCTTCTTCTCGCGCATGGCGCGGGGCATTGAAGATACCACGCGTAAAGCCAGAGTGCAGTTGGTCGTTTGCAGCGGAGGGCATCGCGCCGAACTGGAAAAGGCAGGTCTTGATTTACTGATTAATCAGGGGTGCGAAGCCATTGTCGCTCATCTGCCCCGTATGAATGAAGAGGATATCTTACGCTACGCGGCCCATACTCCAGCATTGGTGGTGATAAATCGCTATTTACCGGTCATCGCCAATCGCTGTGTATGGCTGGACAATGTCAGTGCCGCTCAGGTCGCAACCAACCAGCTTATTCAACATGGTCATCGAAAAATAGCCTGCATCACGGCAGATATTCCCATCGATGATAGAACTCACCGCGTCGAAGGCTACCGAAAAGCCATGGATATCGCCGGTATCTCGGTAGCTGATGATTGGATCATCAGCGTTCCATTTAATGAGCACGGCGGTGAATTAGCCGCAGAGAAACTGTTACAGGCCGGGCTTAACTTCACCGCGTTAGTGACCTTTAATGATGTCATGGCCGCTGGCATCATGCGAACCTTTCACGCCCATCAGGTTCGCGTACCCGATGATATTTCCATGGTAGGCTTTGATGACATTGCCTGGGCCAAATATCTCCACCCGACGTTGACGACCATGCATAACCCCATTGAGAAAATGGCGCGCCGTGCCGCAACACTCGCGTTACAACTCAATAACGGTATCGTTGGGCTACCACAAAATAATGGTTATTGCGCCGAGCTTATCCCACGAGCATCGGTCAAGCAGGTTTAATCCCGCATTGTCAGCCCGGTACAAGTCAGAAAAATGCGCATGGCTTCGCAGTCATCAAACCCATGAAACCCGTTACACCTATAGCTGTCAGAGATCACATTTATGCGGCCCTACGCTGACTACGCTGACCCCTTCAATGCTTAAAGGGAGTGAGAAATGAAAGCCAAAAAGGCGCTTAATCTGGGATTGGCACTGCTTCCCATCGTTGCCATGCTCACGTTGTTGGTTATTGGTTATGGTCAGTATAAATTGCCCATCGAGTCGCTCTTATTGGTTTCGGCTGCCGTCACTACAGCCGTTGCCTATTGGCAAGGCTACCACTGGGTAGACATCATGGACGCGATTGTCGCTAAGCTCGCCAAAGCGATGCCCGTGATACTGATATTGATCTGCGTCGGAGGTATGATCGGTGCCTGGATGCTCAGTGGTACGATCCCTTATATGGTGTATTGGGGCCTGAAACTGATCAGCCCTCAATATATCGTTATCACCGCTTTCCTTATCACCTGCGCAACGTCGGTTTGTACTGGCACCTCGTGGGGCACCGCAGGCACTGTGGGAGTGGCATTGATGGGTGTCGCCGCGGGTCTTGATGTCTCTTTACCTGCCACGGCGGGTGCGGTGGTTTCGGGGGCCTATTTTGGCGATAAGCTGTCACCGCTGTCTGATTCCACCAATTTCGCCGCCATTGTCGCTGAAACCGATCTTTACAGCCACATCCGCCATCTTATGTATACCACTCTGCCAAGCTTTGCTTTAGCCGCCGGGGTCTATCTGTTTTTTGGATACACCCATATCCCCAGCCACGCGGCCAATCTGGACAAGGTGGATAAAATCATAACGTCAATAGCGAGCCTGTATCACTTTAACGTGATCCTGCTGGTTCCTCCCATCCTGGTATTGTGGGGTGCCATCACCAAACGCCCTGTGATACCCGTTATGTTGGCAGCGTCCGTCTTGGCAATAGGGATCGGCGTAGGCCTACAGGGATTCACCCTGCAACAAGGGTGTATCGCATTGATTCACGGCTTCACCACGTCAATGTTTGCCGCACAGGGAACGGAGGTAACCGGCTTGATAAGCGACATTCCTCGCTTGCTCGATCGCGGGGGGATGTTCTCCATCATGAGCACCATTCTCTTGGTACTCTGCGCCTTTTCCTTTGCAGGAGCCTTAACCTTGACGGGTGCCCTGACCGTGATCATTAACCAGTTGCTAAAGGCGATTCGCAGTGTGGGCCAGTTGATCGCGGCGACCGTGGCAACCACGTTGTTGGTCACGGGAGCAACCAGTGACGGGAAATTGGCACTGCTTATTCCCGCTGAATTGTTTAGAGAATCCTATCTGCGTATGGGACTGGACACGAAGAACCTGTCGCGAACGGTGGAGGATGCGGGCACAGTGACTGAGCCATTACTGCCCTGGACCTCAGCCGGAGTGTATATGGCCAGCACACTGGGAGTGAGTACACTGGATTTTCTCCCTTGGGCAATCCAATGCTATGCGGCGATTTTCTTTGCGCTGATATACGGCTTCACCGGATTTGGTATCGCCAGATTACCTGTCGTCACCAGAACCGTACAGCAAGACCTAAACCCAGTGTAATGTGAGCAGTTCAAAATGATAACACCCAGCCATTGCGATACACTGGCTGGGTATAACATGAAGGTTATGTGTTATTGCACGTAACTTATCGTATTCAAAAGAGCATGTGGATCATCATTATTAATACTTACGCCTCCCTTTTACCCTAAAGGCCTGATTATGGATTAACCTTCTGCCTGATCGTCTGCGGAACAAGCCCGAATTTCGAGGAAAATGCTTGCGCCTCCAACGGTTTACCAAACCAATAGCCTTGCCCTTCCTGACAGCCGTGCTGGCGTAAGTCATACCACTGCTCTGCGGTTTCGATTCCCTCCGCAATCGCTTCAATCTCGAAATTACGAGCAATATCAAGAATGGCATAAGCGACAGAGGCATCACGTCGTGAAGTAAGCAAATTTTGGATAAATGAACGATCGATTTTTATGCGTGTCACTGGGTACTGATTTAGCATACTCAACGACGCGTATCCCGTGCCAAAATCATCAAAGGCAATAGAGACGCCCATATCACGAATTTTTTGCAGTGTGTCAGACATGATTGAATCATTGTTATTGTTAAGAGCGATGTTTTCCGTTAATTCAATTTCCAAGGCTTCCGCGGGAAGGCCATGCCGTTTTAGCACGTCCGCGACCTCTGCGGCCAGGTCCCCGGTGGTCAGTTGCACATCGAACAGGTTCACGCCGATGCGAAAATCAGGCGCACCACACCGGCGCCAATAGGCTGCCTGCGCGCAGGCTTCATCGAGGATCCAGGACCCCACGCTGACCGCCATCGGTCCGCGAGCTAATGTGGTTAAAAATTCCGACGGGGGTAATAACCCACGCGTGGGGTGTATCCAGCGAATTAGCGCTTCCGCGCCGGACAATGAGCCATCACTCAGTTTTATCTGCGGCTGATAAAACAGCACAAACTCGCTGTTGTCCGTTGCGCGTAATAGTTCCATGGCATGATGCCGGCGCGCCGTTGCCTCCTGGCGCAACTCCGGGGTAAAGATATAGAGTTGATTTCGCCCTGTCCGCTTCGCCCTTGATAAGGCCAGATCGGCATTGGCAATCAGTTCCAGCGCCTCATAGCCGTGTTTCGGTGCCAGTGAAATGCCCCCACTGACCGTTACACTTATCGGGCTGCCCTGTACCAGAATCGGCTGAGCGATATGCGCCATGATCTGCTGGGCGTAAAACCCAGCTTCAGCCTGTTCGTAAATATCCGGCAGCAGCACAGCAAACTCATCACCGCCAATGCGCGCGACAATCTGCGTTTCCTTGGTTGATATCAACAGTCGATGAGTGATTTCACATAAAATTTCGTCACCGGCAGCATTCCCAAATGCGGCATTGACATCCGAGAAACCGTCAATATCAATCATCATGATGGCAGCATTGGGGTCTCGCAATACGGCATCTTCAACGCAACGATAAAAACGGCGTCGATTTCTCAGCCCGGTTAGCGGATCGCAATCGGCACTGATGGCAATGGCCTTTTTATCCTGTCGATAACGCGTCATGTCTCGTAACGCGGCGGTAAACTGCAAATTGCCACCATAACACTCACAAAACAGCGATAACACAAAGAACAACTTACTGCCGTTTTTATGCCGTCCACTGACTTCAACAGGCGGTGTTTCACTGCATACACCGTCCGCAATCACACGGCGAATGGCATTCCAGAATTCTGTATTTTCATCAATACCAAAAAGGTCGCTGATCACCAATTCGGCGTAATCATCCTCCGCGTAGCCCCATAACTGCGCTGTCGCTTGGTTCCAACGGGTAATGCGCAAAGCCCGATCAAAGTGGATAACCGGCGCTTCCCCCGTCAATATCGTCGTGTCCATTTCGGCACGATGTTCGCTGGCCACTTCAATGCGTCGCAGTTCAAGACGATCGGACGCCATTCTGGCCAGTTCAGCCAGGCGAGCATGGTCCTCTGCGGTAAAGTCTTGATGGGGGCTGTTATCCAGAATACACAATGCCCCCAGAGCATACCCTTCGGGGGAGCGTAACGGCACTCCGGCATAAAAACGGATATGACTCGGCCCGGTCACCAAGGGATTATCATGAAAACGCTCATCCCGTTCTGCGTCACGCACAATCATACCGTTTTCGGTCAGAATGGCATGCGCACAAAAAGAAGCATCCCGGGTCATGTCAACAGCCCCTTCACCCAACCCATGACTCGCGGCAAAGAACACGCGGTCGCTGCCAATCATATTGACTGCCGCAATGGGCATATCGAACATACGGGACGCGATGCGCACGACTGGCGATAAACTGGATAAGGTTGCTCCAGGATCAAGCGCATATTCGCAGAGCGCTTTCAGTCTTTGTGGATCATCATCAGGAATGCTCGGACACTTCATAGAGTCTCCTTAATACCAAACCATACAGAAAATCTTACAAAAAACGTCACAGAGATAAGCGTAGGCCAAAATTGCATAATTCCGCCACCCCCACACTTTTTCATCGCACGCCAGCAGGTATCAATAGTGTGAAAATTTTCTGCCATGTTGAGCACAATGAAGCACTTTGGCTTGTGAACCGCTTGAAAATAGATACATTACTTATTTTAATGCACCGCTCAGCTGTATTCAGGTTGATGCGATAAAGGAATTTTCAATGCCCCTGTCATTTTCTGTGGTAAGCCCCGGTGAAATTCGTTTTGGACGCGGTGAAGCCGCAGGTGCCGCCTCCTGGCTGGCGGCACGCGCGCGGCACGTCTTGTTGGTTCAGGGTGCCAACCCGCAGCGCGCCGCTTTTCTTGTCGACCAACTCCATGCAGCACAGGTGCGCATCAGTACGTTCACCATCGCTCACGAACCCACGCTTACCAACATTGAACAAGGGGTTGAACTCGCCCGACAGCATCAGGTAGATGCCATTGTCAGCCTTGGCGGCGGCGCCGTTATCGACGCGGGTAAAGCAATCGCTGCACTGGTGAAAGCACAGGGTCCGTTGATTGACTATCTGGAAGTGGTCGGCAATGGCCGAATCCTGGAGTCAGCCCCCTTGACCTTCGTTGCTCTGCCTACCACCGCCGGGACAGGTGCAGAGGTAACCAAAAATGCCGTTATCAACGTTCCTGCACACCGTAGAAAAGTCAGCCTGCGTGATAACCGCATGCTGCCAGACCTCGCCATCATTGATCCAACGCTGACAGACAATACGCCTCGCAGTGTAACACTCGCCTCTGGGCTGGATGCCTTGACGCAGGTGATCGAACCTTATATATGCAATCGCGCGACACCTTACACAGACGCCCTGTGCAGAACCGCGATCCCGCAGGGCATCAGCGCGTTAATGCAACTGATGAAGCACGAATGTCCAGAAAGTCGGGATACCCTGGCGTGGGTAAGCCTGTGTGGCGGTTTGGCACTGGCAAATGCCGGGCTTGGCGTGATTCATGGCTTGGCGGGTCCATTGGGTGGGTTATGCGATGCCCCGCACGGCGCGCTATGTGGCAGCCTGCTCCCCTTCGGATTGATGCTGAATAACGCTCATGTCACCGATCCAACGTTACTGGCGCGCTTTGATGAAATACGCCGTTGGTTTGCCAGTGCGCTCGGGGTTCCTCCGATGCACGCCTTTGATGCGCTGCGCGACTGGCGTCTCCAGGCTGGTTTAGGCTCACTCAGCACGCTCGGCGTCTCGCAGGACGCGTTGCAATCCGCTGCGCTGGCGGCCAGCAGTGCATCATCCATGAAAGCCAATCCGGTGCCGTTAACCTACGAGCAATTACTCGGGATGTTACAACTAGCTTGGAAATAATGCGTTCGCAGCGACGCTGGCCAAACGCGATGACCGTGTTTATACCTTGGCAAGCGCTTTCAGCCTTGCCAAGGTCTCAAGACAAGGGGATGGTATATTATAAATAGATATGTATTTATCGTGGAATGACTTGCTGGGGCACCTTGCGATAACCTATTCTTGGCAATAGATAAAACAACAAAAAAACGCTTTTTTAATTATAGAATTTCCTTATTTCTCCCGCCATGTAATTATATGTATATCGCGCGATTAATTTATTTTAGGATTATTATTACAAACGATGGTTTTTACTTTAAATACATAAACCTGCAAATACATCACACTCACTAACCACTTCAGAAAAACACCTAAAAAATCAGAATAAAAAACCAATAAAATGCAAAAAACAAAGAATAAAGCACCAATTAAATAATATTAACCAGCATATAAATGACACATTTACATTAAAAAAGAATAAAACACACAAATAGAAACAATACAAACGCCAAAAAAAACATTTCTGGCAATGCCATAATTATATAAAATCGCTGCAACTGATGTTCTCATCACTTACTTTGTTGTTCTAGAGAAAATGAATGAAGCACCAGCCAGACAATAACACCGCATCCCTATCTGATGAGGAAAATGAATCAAACATGCTGCCAGTCCTATTTTTAAAAGGACAACGCCTTAACTGATGATAAAACGTTAGCGTCACACTGAAAACCTGGAAATACTGTCGTTATATGTATAAGCATACACTTCTGTAAAGACCACAAGCGCTAATCATTATAACGATATAAAAATTAGCACTGTTTTTTCCCTTTTTCACCGGGTATTCGGGAAAGATGAAAAATTTCAAATCTATTTAATTAAATGTTAGGAGCTTACAATGAAAAAATCATTATTCGCATTAGCACCGCTGGCTTTGTTGCTGCTGGTAGCCAATAACGCATCGGCGGCCAGTAATGCGCAAATCACGATCACGGGCAGCGTGGTAGCCACGTCTTGCGATATTAACCTGAGCACCACCTCGCTCGATCTTGGTAACGTCGCACAGGCTGACTTTGCATCTACCCGCCAGCCGATTGCTTCAAGCCAACGTGATTTCGCCCTCACACTGAGCAACTGTGGTACACCAGAAGCTAGCCAGGTCGCGCAAGTGCAAGTCACGGGTTCAACATTATCCGGAGAAAACAATATCTTCAACAGTGATACAACACGCAATACCGGTGTGATGCTGACCGATGCCACAAACTCATCGGGTTTTATCGATAACAATGCCGTCCTGACTATCGCCACAGCGGATGCCTCGGCCCCTCAAGCAAGCGATTTTAACGGTCAACGACTGAGTTTGCGTGCCGGACTGGCATCAACCGCGACTGATGCTAATGTTGATCTTGGAGGCGTCACCGCACCGATCCTTTTCAACTTTATCACCAATTAATGTTGGTTGGGCGGCGCTGCCGCCCCACTTTTTCAGACAAGGAATAGCAAATGCAACGTATATCATTTGTTATGGCTCTGCTGCTCTCTTTGGTTATATTGCCCACGATTTCACTGGCTGACGGATTTGGCATTAATGCCTCACGCCTTATTTACCCGCAAGGTACTGAAAGTATAAGTGTTTCCGTACGCAATACGACGGTATCGCAACCTTATCTGGTTCAAGCCCGCGTCAGCCGCGCGCAAGCCAGCTATCAACCAGCGCCGTTCATTGTCAGACCCCCAATATTTCGCCTGGAACCCGGAACCGTTAATCAATTGCGTATTTCAGCGCAAAGTATTAATGCCCCGACGGATCGCGAATCGCTGTTTTATTTTCATGCCAGTGCAGTACCCGCATCAAATGCCCCCACCGAACAACATGGCTCGGGCAAAGTGCATGGTGCGACCCAATTTGGTGTAGGTGCCATTATCAAGTTGTTCTATCGTCCCAACGCATTACCCTCTACCTCTAGAGAAGCGCAGGAAAACCTTAAATTTTCTCGTGTGAATGGTGGCATAAAAGTGGAAAACGCCTCTCCCTATTTTATCAGCTTTGCCAGCCTTCAGTTTGGTGGAAAAAATATCCGCTTAGACACTCCAGAAAAACTCACGATGGCACCTTTCTCGCATCAGATATTTAAAACCAGTGAGGCCCAAGGTGATATCCGGTGGCAAACGATCAATGACGAAGGAGCAGTCAATGCATTTACTCGAACGTTACCGTAGCGCATTTATTATTGGCGGGGTCATTAGCATGCTGTGTGGCCTCTCAGCATCGGTACAGGCTGTCACGATCAACTTTTCTGCCACGCTGATTGAAGGCACCTGCTCGTTCAGTTTGGATAAATCCACGCTGGATCTTGGGGCTCTGCAACAAGCGCAATTGACGCCTTCATCACTGCTGGCAGCACAACCTTTCGTTCTGAGCGTGCGAGATTGTAGTGTCGTGGGTAATAGCCAACTCCCGGTGGTGAATGTTACCGGAACTGGCGTCACACAGGACGGGAAATGGCTGTTCCGCGCCTCATCGTCAACGGCCACCAACGTGGGGGTGATGCTGGTCAAAACTAACGTCCCTCCCGCCTTTAGCGACACGGAGGTCAAAAACAACGATGACATTCCTTTAGCCAATCGTGGAACAGCGCCCGTTGATCAAGACCTCACCTTTTATGCCGGATTAACCTGCGGCATTGCAAGTTGTGCCAGCGTAACTCCAGGCACATTAACAGCGCCAATCTTATTCCAACTCGCTTACCGCTGAGGGAAATATGGCACAACCGACATGGAGAGGGTTATTGTTCTGGGGCACCGTCACATTCTTGTGGGGAATGCTCCCTGCCTACGCGGTGCTGCCAACAGAAGGCGGTATCCGTCTGAATCAAACGCGAGTAATTTTCTCTGCCAGCGATAAAGCGCAAACGGTGACTATCACCAATAGCGACAATCGAACCTACCTGGTGCAAAGCCGCGTGCAATTCGATACCAATAACCCAGCGCCAGCGCCATTCTTTATCACGCCCCCGATGTTTTTACTCAAGCCAGATAGTCGCCAACTCTTACGCATTGTCCACCAGGGCGGCGCACTGCCCACCGATCGTGAATCCGTCTTTTACCTTTCGGTACTGGCGATCCCCTCTCGGGCAACCAAAGATGACGCTCCGGTGCAAATATCAGCAGGGTTACAGTTTTTAATTAAGCTGTTTTATCGCCCACCCGCACTGTCTGCGGCATCGCAGACAACGCTTTGCCCGCTGCATTTCAGCCGCCAGGGGCTAACTGTTCGTGTACAAAACCCGACGCCCTACCATCAAACGTTGGGACGACTGGCATTTGACCAAGCAGAGGTAAATTTACAAACACAGCCCTCTATGCTGGCACCGATGAGCGCACTGACCTTTGCGGTCTCAGGGGCGCCATTGCACGCTGAATGGCAAACCATTAGCGATTACGGTGGATTATCCGCCCCTTGCAAACAACAGATTGCAACAACGCAGGAGGTGCCATGATATCCCTCTTCTTTTTACAGCACCGCTGGTTAGCGATATGGGGTCTGCTGGTCGGCTGCTTTGTGACGAGTCCGGCACACGCGGAAGAACGAGAACCGCAGGGAATTACCTTTTATGTGCTGCGCGTTATCTACATGGCTAGCGATAAGCAAGGTGTAGCGCTCACGGCGTATAACAAAACGCCGCGCCCTTATCTGATGCAATCCCGCATGCGTCCTCAGGATTCGGCCACCGGTGATGTTGATAACACCTCGACAGGCAGCACGGTGGTTCCGTTTATCGTCACGCCACCGTTATCCCGTTTAGAACCGAATGACAATCTGACACTGCGTATCCGCCGTAACGGGCAGCCACTACCGGAGGACCGTGAGTCGGTGTTTTTTATTTCAATGAAGGCTATTCCGGCTCAGCCTGCGACCACGCCGCAGGACAACACCGCCAAGGTGATCCTTACCATCACTAACAACTTAAAGGTG
Organism: Candidatus Symbiopectobacterium sp. NZEC135; assembly: GCF_025962695.1. Classification (NCBI taxonomy): domain Bacteria; kingdom Pseudomonadati; phylum Pseudomonadota; class Gammaproteobacteria; order Enterobacterales; family Enterobacteriaceae; genus Symbiopectobacterium; species Candidatus Symbiopectobacterium sp. NZEC135. Next base: position 10,341 of record NZ_JAGFPF010000090.1, read on the forward strand.
TTCTATCGCCCCGAAGGATTAAAAAAACAAGCTGTCGCCGAAATGGCACCCAAACTGCGTTTTAAACGCGAGGGAAACCGACTGGTTGCTGATAATCCCAC
>NZ_JAGFPF010000911.1:0-849 GCF_025962695.1 Candidatus Symbiopectobacterium sp. NZEC135
CGGAAGCCGTTGGCCGCCGTCTGGACTTCATGATGCAAGAATTCAACCGCGAATCAAATACCTTGGCCTCCAAATCCATCAACGCCGACGTCACTGCCAGCGCCATTGAATTGAAGGTGCTGATTGAGCAGATGCGGGAGCAAATCCAGAATATCGAGTAACGTTTCACGCGATCTCATATCGTCTCGCCATCGCTAAAAAAAGCCATTGTAAATAATGGCTTTTTTTCATCCCTCTAATTGCTTCCAAATATCCGTGCCCGGACAACGGGAAGGGATCAACATCGACGCCCAAGTCTAACTATATAATTAATAGTGTATTTTCTATAATTGAATCAAAACAGCACTGAGCGTACAATCCAAATGTACATTTCAGGAGACACATCATGCGTACTTACACCTCAACGCAGGCGCGGGCCAAGATTTCAGAGGTATTGGATGCGGCCATGCATGGCGAACCGGTTGAAATCACCCGCCGAGACGGTAGCGCAGCAGTGGTCATCAGCAAGGCTGAATTTGAGGCATATCAAAACGCCAAGCTGGATGCGGAGTTTGATGTGATGATGCAACGTCATGGTCACACGGTAGAAGCGCTGACAAACCGATGATGTGGGTCAGCGCTCAGGACGTTATCGCCTTCCATAACCGCATATTGCAACGGCTTCCCGGCGTTGCTGGCATGTCCGATCCCGGCAGGGCTGAAGCACTCATCTATCGGGTGCAAAACAGAACGCATTATGAAGGCGTTACCGATGTTTTTGAGCTCGCCGCCACCTACTGGGTCGCTATCGCTCGTGGGCACATTTTTAATGATGGTAATAAGCGCACTGCGTTTTTTGTCACCATGACC
>NZ_JAGFPF010000909.1:0-849 GCF_025962695.1 Candidatus Symbiopectobacterium sp. NZEC135
CGGGGTGACCTGACGGTAAAAGCGAAAGTGCTCAAACTCGGCAAACAGGCATCCTGCGCAGAGGCCTGGGTGTATGACGCAGAAGGTCGTTTGGTTGCCAGCGGTCGGGGTCTGTATGCCATGCCAACGGAACAGGGGGCAGTATGATCCTGAAACTGGATCATCTGGTGATAAACAGCCACTTCGCGCTGGATAACAGCGCGGAACTGTTCCGGGCACTGGGATTCACCTTAACACCTAAGGGGTATCACAGCCTGGGATCGATCAACCATCTGATCATGTTTTCCGACCACTATCTGGAGTTGATTGGACTACCCTGCGAAGACGAACCGCTGCGTCGAGAACTGCTCGACAATCCTCCCGGTCCTGACGGGTTGGTGTTTGCCAGCGACAGCGCCGAACAAACCAAAGCAACCCTGCAATCTGCCGGTTTTATTGTACAACCGGTGCAACACTTTTCTCGTGAAGTCGTCTGTGGCACAGAAAGAGGCGAGGCCCGGTTCAGCACCGTACGTCTGGCATCGGGGACTTTCAGTGCCGGCCGGGTGTACTTCTGCCAGCATCACACCCCGGAATGGGTGTGGCGTGATGCCTGGTTACAGCCGGGCAAGATTCAGACATTAACCGTGGTGGCGCATGATGCTGCGGCAACCCGAGCACAGTACGCACAGTTAGGCGACACCGAACTGCTTAAGGTGATCAGCCACGAGGAATGGCAGGCAGAGTATGGCACTTTACTCCCTCTGATTGATGATCGCGAAAGCCGATTTGCAAGTATCCGGATTTCTGGCAGAGATACCCGCACCATCCGACAAAAAGCCCAACAGCTTAATTTACCGCTGGAGCAAC
>NZ_JAGFPF010000914.1:0-848 GCF_025962695.1 Candidatus Symbiopectobacterium sp. NZEC135
GAAGAGACTAACGTCACGGCCTGGCACATCATGCGGGATTTTCTGATCCCGATGGTGAAGCAGGCTGGCACGATTACCCATCCCTCTGAAGTGCGTGAAATTTTTATGCCGGTGAAGCGCAATAACTGCGCCAAAGCGGCGATTGAAGGCGGTATCTGGGATGCCTTTGCCAAACAGCAGGGCATTCCACTGCATCAGGCGATTGGTGGCACCCGCGATCGGGTGGAAGCGGGTGTCAGCATCGGCATTCAATCTTCCCCGCAAAAGCTGGTCGAGGTGGTCGCTGGCTACCTGGATGAAGGTTATCGCCGCATCAAAATCAAAATCAAACCGGGCAAGGATATCGACTACATCGAGGCACTGCGCAGCACCTTTGGCGACATTACGCTGATGGCCGATGCCAACTCCGCCTACTCGTTGGACGATATCGATTTCTTCAAGCGTCTCGATCGCTTCAATCTGCTGATGATTGAACAGCCACTGGCGCACGATGACATTGTCGACCACCGCAAACTTCAGGCGGCGATTGCCACGCCTATCTGTCTGGATGAAAGCATTGCGTCCGTGGAAGATGCACGCAAAGCCATCGAGTTGGGTAGCGCCCGCATCATCAATATCAAGGTGGCGCGGGTTGGCGGTATCACCGAAACCAAACTGATCCATGACTACTGTCAGGCGCACCAGATCCCGGTGTGGTGCGGCGGCATGCTGGACACGGCGGTGGGCAAAGCGCACAACATTGCGGTCGCCACCTTGCCCAATTTCGTTTACGCCCACGATATTCCGCCTTCCAGCCGCTACTGGCATGAAGACTTTATGCTGCCGCTGGTGGAAATGGATGCGGATAG
>NZ_JAGFPF010000915.1:0-848 GCF_025962695.1 Candidatus Symbiopectobacterium sp. NZEC135
AACGCAGGAATTCGCGTACGCGCGGGCCGAGTAAATCCACAATGGTCATGTGCGACACATCGAACATGCCTGCATGACGTCTAACGCTGTGATGTTCATCCAACTGTGAGCCGTAGTGCAGCGGCATCATCCAGCCGTGAAAGTCGACCATCTTCGCGCCATCGGCTACATGTTGCTGATACAACGGAGTTTGCTGTGTCATTTTTTCTCCCGAACCTCTCCTTGCAAACGGCGCGAATCACGCCACGCAAACGCTTTCTTTGCGTTGAACTTACCACCTCTTCCACAGGGCTACCACACCCTCTGTCATAAGTTAAACTATATATCAGCCGTGAAAGACAAAAAGAGTGCCAGAGCACAAGGCAACGAAAATCGCCAAATTAAAATCATTAATTAGGATAAAAAACCAATAATATGGATTTAAAACAAAAATAATGACACAAATATTCGCATCGTTAGAGAATGATCGCCACAGCGATATTTGCAATGGATTAGTTTTTATAATGCAAAAAAATAGCTGGAATTAGAATATTTCAACCAAAGGCTACGGTTATGCCGCGGTGCCAAAAACGCTAAAGATAACGACGATCACACCCACCTTGCGCTCACTGCCACCGCGTCACCGACGATGGCAACGAGGGGAAGGCAATTCCCCTGTCACGTATCCATACTGATTGAATGGGTAATATCTATTTATCAGCGATCCATCACGGTCTTTCCGTTGTTGATGGCATAGAAGCTAACGCTATGAAGATTAACGTTTCGCGCCTTGAGGGCGTTTCCAGCCCCGACCGCTTGCGCCACCCAACCCTTTTCAGCATCTATACCCTAAATAATTCGAGTTGCAG
>NZ_JAGFPF010000913.1:0-848 GCF_025962695.1 Candidatus Symbiopectobacterium sp. NZEC135
CGGCACTGGTAGTTCAAGGTATCGGACTCCAACTGGAACTGATATTTTTTGCCTTTTTCCGGAATAAAGCTAGCGGTAATCAGGCATGAGTATTTACTTTCCACATAGACGTTGACAATCGCGGTTTCAAGACCCGGCATTAATGGCGTTTCGTAATAGTCAATATCGTATTTTTCTCCAGATATTTTTGGCATTCCGCGATCCTGGGTGTTCTGTAAAACCCATTCACTGGAACGAATAAGACCGCCAATGCGTTTGCCGTTCAACGTCTGGTAGATACTGGTCTGCTCGGTGTTATCTACGACACGTACCCATGGCGAATCATTTTTTTCAGTTGGTGGGATAAAAAAGGAGTTATTCGGCATGATGGAGCAGCCTGACGCTAAAAGAGCTATCGCAGCAAGATTAGCTAGCCGTAAAAATTTCACTGTCATTTCCTCAATCGCTGGGCTATTCAGATCGTCTGATGAGAGGGAGTAATATCTAAATGCTTTATTCAACCAGAGTAAAAATAAGCCTTAGCATTACGCTGAGGCCACACCACATTCACTGTACATTCGGGGGAAGTAGTCGTTGATTTTTGCGTTATCAAACAGTCTATCCATGGTAAAATCGACGACATCTGACACGACAATGCCACGATGTAACTCGCTGGGAAAATCGCCTATCGAACCATAAACTGTAGGCGTTAAGAAGCGAAAGTAATCACCCATTTTCGTGCTACCTTCATAACCAGCAAGATAATCTTCGCCTTCGAAACTTCCCTCAATCCCATGATAGACAAAAAACCCCTTTACTGAGGGGAGATTATATTCCCCGATTTTTTGTTCATGACCAGATCGCTGTTT
>NZ_JAGFPF010000912.1:0-848 GCF_025962695.1 Candidatus Symbiopectobacterium sp. NZEC135
AGGCACTGGCATCCCAGCGGGCCGAAGCGCTGCGCGGTACCATCAAGATTGGTACCACCTCATCGCTAGCCAGACATTGCCTCATTCCTGCGTTGCCAGCGTTCACACGCCGCTATCCGCAGATCGAACTGGATCTGCGCCTGTCTGACACCACCGTGGACGTCGTACAACAGGGCCTGGACTGCGTCATTCGCACCGGTGCCCTGCGCAGCTCACAGTTGGTGGCCCGACGCATCGGCAACTTCCACTGGATCGTCTGTGCGGCCCCGGACTACCTCGCACAGAATGGCACACCCGGCGATTTGCAAGCATTGAAACAGCACGTCGCCGTAGGCTATCTCGGCGGCCACGCAGGGCGCTTTGCCCATTGGCAATTTCAGGACGGCGCACAGGCGGCCGCGATAGGCATGAAGGAGAGTATTCGCGTCAATGATACCGACGCCTACGTGGATGCCGGCATCGCCGGCTTGGGCTTGATACGCGTGGCCAGCTACATGGTGCGCGAACACCTGACCTCAGGGCGGTTGATCCGCGTACTCGAAGGTTTGCATGCCGAACCGGAGCCGATTTCAGTACTGTATTCATACAGTCGGCACCTCTCCCCGGCCGTGCGCGCCTTCGTAGACTGGAGTGCCGAGGTGGTGGCCCAGGCTTCAAAACAATGGTAATCACGCGTTATCAGGACAACAACAAGCAAAGCACCAGATGATGAACATATTGCCCGAGTGTCACCACCGATATTCGGGCGTATCGATATGCAGGGGCATAATACATTCTACTGCTGCAATATTCTTAAGGCGTGCTGAACCTATTGAGTTTTAATGCTAACAATGAATTACTTTCTTAAC
>NZ_JAGFPF010000916.1:0-847 GCF_025962695.1 Candidatus Symbiopectobacterium sp. NZEC135
AACCCCATCACCAACAATACCGGTACCAACGCGGGGGGCAGCACCTTCGGTATCAGCGGGTTGTGGTTAACCGGGAATCAGGGTAACCCCACCACCACCTACATCAGCCTGATAAACACTACCATTACCGGTCAGACCAACGGCATTGTCTTTGAATTCATTAACAATGCCCTCAGTTGGGTCGCCAGCGTGCGCAATTCCATCATTACCGGCACCAGCCAGGATATTGTAGCCTACACCCCAACGGGACAACCGGCTGGCGGTAGCTACACCCTGTACGGCGGCAACAACATTCTGAGTGGCAGTGTGGATCAGGTGTCGTCATCCGATCCGCGACTGGCCGCCACGGCCAGCAACGCCATCAATCAGGGCAGCCGCTTCTACATCACCGGTGACACCGATGTGCGCGGGCTGGATCGCGTTCGTCAGGGCGGTGTGGATATCGGTGCCTATGAATCACAGTTTGCTTCCGGCACCGCCCCGCAGGTCGATTTGAATGGCAGTACCACTGGCACTAATTACACCACCACGGTGCCAACATCCGCTGCTACGGGCATTGCGGTGACGGATGCGTTGGCAACCCTGAGTCAAACCGACGGGGATTCCCGCCTCTGGACACTGACGCTCAGTTTGGCCGGGACGACAAACGGCAATAGTGAGTCCTTATCCCTTTCACAGCAGGCGTTACTCGCCGCCCATGCTGCCGGTATCAACGTCACCGGTAATGGTAGCCAGACGGTGACACTGACGGGCGGTGCGACGGTGGAAGCTTTCCAGATCGCGCTGCGCGCCATTGTGTATAACAATGCTGCCGTAACGCCGACGGCGGGTAGCCGTACCGTGTCGG
>NZ_JAGFPF010000917.1:0-845 GCF_025962695.1 Candidatus Symbiopectobacterium sp. NZEC135
CAGTTGCAAACCCAGTGGGTTATTCTGGTATCGGTGTGGGTCAGCCTGCTGCCCGCCTGGCTGACCCACAGCCAATGGCATCGCTACACGTTATACTGGCAGCGGCTGTTGCTGTTGCTGATCGCGGTGTCTCTCAACAGCCTGTTGCAAATGGCACTGCCCGGTGCCGGTTTGCCTTCGCCGCTCACCCATACGCTGCTGGCAAGCCTGACCGGTGGCGTGCTGCTGATCCCGTTTATCTACCTGATCTACGAGTATCTCAAGCAACAGCATTTACAAAATCTGCTGGCACAAAACCTCTCCAATCCGCCGTTACGTACCTCGCTGCTGGTGTGGTGTTCGCTGTTTTTCTCACTGGCGGTAGGTGTGCAAATCTCGTTGTCGCCGGATGTCGAGCGCTTACTGCTGATTGTGGTGTTTCTGCCTAACGTGGTGATGGCCTATGCCTTTGGCTGGCAAGGCGGGGTGCTGGCGGCAATACTGGGCAGCTTGCTGATTACCATCACCCGTCAGATGAGCGGCGCATTTCATGACATTATCGAACTGGAGCTGTTTCTCTCCACGCAGGCGCTGCTCGGCATTGGCCTAGGTATCGCCATCAGCCGTCAACAACAGCTCGCCCAGCGCCTGAACCGCTATCGCCAGCGCCTGGAGCAAGAGCTGAATCGGCGACGCCAGTTGATGCAGCGCCTGGTCTCCACCGAAGAAGAGATCCGTAAGGACATCGCGCGCGAGTTGCATGATGACATCGGGCAAAACATCACGGCGATTCAGATACAAGCGGCGATGATTACCCGTCGACCAGAGCCGTTGCTGACCACGCAGGGGGCTGCGCAAAATACCCA
>NZ_JAGFPF010000919.1:0-844 GCF_025962695.1 Candidatus Symbiopectobacterium sp. NZEC135
GCGGTATTGCTGGTGTTTTCCGCGCTGCTGCCGATGCTGATTATTCGTAACTGGCGCTATAACGCCATTATGACCAGTTATCGCGGCGTGCGTTTTAACTATTTGGGCAGCGTAAAAAGTGGCTATTGGACGTTTTTGGCGATTCCGCTATTAATGGCCGCTGTGTTGGTGCTGTTGATGACCACTGTCGGCAGCTTTTCTTCGCTTATCAGCAATGCGACTCCGCTAATTGTGGCTGCACTGCTTTACATCCCCGCGTTGATTGCGTTGGGCGGCGTGATGAAGTATATGATCGCCGATCTTTATGTGAATAACCTGCGGTTTGGTACCGCGGCATTTAATGCCGCGATCAGTAAAGCGGCGTTTATTAAAATTGCCTTTTTCAGCCTGTTGTTTTTTATCCCCTTCCTGATATGGACGCTGTGGTTTTCAGGGGCTGTACTGCTTTCAGTGATGGAATATGTACAAACAGGTGGGCATATCACGCATCGCGTGGACTACACGTCGCCCTATGGCGGTATCTTCAAACTGATCGCGGCGTATGTGTCGTTGATTATTGGCGGTCTGGTTGCCAAGTGCTATATCGTGGTGGCGGAACGCAACTATATCTTTAGTAATACCACGCTCAGTGACAATGTCCAGGTGCACTCCAACATGAAATTGGGCGCTTACCTGATGCTGTTATTCACCAACACACTGATTACGCTATTTTCTTTGGGGCTGGCCGCGCCGGTAGCACAGGTGCGCTATGCGCGCTTCATGGCGAATGCCACGCAAGTGAGCGGTGACCTTTCTCTGCTGAACGTGCAGGCGCACGGTGATACCGCGCGTTCGGCGGTGGCGG
>NZ_JAGFPF010000918.1:0-844 GCF_025962695.1 Candidatus Symbiopectobacterium sp. NZEC135
CCGGGCATTGCTCAGGAAAATCGATAGGACGCGCATCGGCAGGTCGCTCTGCTTCCACCACGCCAACAATCTGCGGAATCACATCGCCTGCGCGGCGCACGATAACGCGATCGCCAATCTGGATGCCAAGACGTTCAATTTCATCGCGGTTGTGCAAGGTGGCATTACTTACCATCACCCCGGCAACGGCAACCGGCTCAAGGCGCGCCACCGGCGTAATGGCACCGGTGCGCCCTACCTGGAAATCAACGCCGTGCAGCCAGGTCAGTTGTTCCTGCGCCGGGAATTTAAAGGCTACCGCCCAGCGCGGCGCGCGCGCCACAAACCCGAGTCGCTCTTGCAATGCCAGATCGTCAACTTTGACCACCACGCCGTCAATATCGAAGCCGAGCGTAGCGCGTTCCTGTTCTACCTGACGATAAAATGCCAGCACGTCCGCACTGCCAGTGCATAAACGGATACGATCGCTGACCGGCAATCCCCAGGCTTTAAATTGCTTCAGGCGTGCCAAATGGCTGTCTGGCAGAGTTCCGCCTTCCAATAGGCCAACGCCGTAGCAGAAAAAGGTCAGGGGACGTTTGGCCGTAATACGCGGATCGAGCTGACGCAACGATCCCGCTGCCGCATTGCGCGGATTGGCAAAAATCTTGCCGCCGGTACGTCGCGCTTCATCATTCATCTTTTCAAAGCCGCGGTGTTTCATAAACACTTCGCCGCGCACTTCTACGCGTGCAGGAATGTTGTCACCGTGCAACCGCAGCGGAATGGCAGCGATGGTACGGATATTGGCGGTAATGTTTTCCCCGGTACTGCCATCGCCGCGCGTGGCCGCCTGCACCAACAG
>NZ_JAGFPF010000091.1:0-10360 GCF_025962695.1 Candidatus Symbiopectobacterium sp. NZEC135
CTGCTGTAAGGAAAGCAGCGGGACGGATTGATGAGACTGCCCGGCATGAATAAAAAGCGAAACGTCGAGCTTATCGCGGCCTGCCTCTTGTAATCGCCACGACAGCTCACGAACGCCATCAACCATCCGGCGCTGACGTCGATGTTGCCGCAACGCTTCGCGCTGTACCTCCGGTAACGCCAATTCCCACCGCTCCAGCGATTGTTCCCACTCTCCCACGGATAAAAACAACACGGGAGCCTGGGGCAGCGTCTCTGTCACCTTAAATGATGAAATAAAACACGTCTGATTGATCTCATGTGAATACTCGCATCTTGTGAAACGGATCGTCATTTTTCGCACGCTTTCAGGCAACTTTAAAATAGCAATCGTCCATAAAAAGATTTTTTTGTTTTAAAATCCACGTCTACTTATAACGTCACATTCACCGCCTTTAGCCGTGTAGAGCGTTGCCAGATTCCCATGACAACATGGTGATTATAATTGAGAGTTATTATCAACAAAGGACATTGAAAGATAACCGTGTTGTCAGGAAAGCAGAAATAAACAACCAGAGATAAGAAGATAAAATAACATGTCAATGTACAATGTGCACTAATACCCTTTGACACTGTATACAAAGACACATCTATAATCAGGAATTGTTATATAAAATTATTATTATCACCGTTATCCATCATACAACATTTTCGTTGCCGGAAGTCAGTCACTAAATAAATACCGACAAGCTGAATGAAGAAGGATGAATGCAGCCACATATCAGTTACTTATAAAATGACCTATAAAATAAAGAAGGAAATGACTTCACGATGGGCACACTTTTTTTACTTATTAAAAAGACCTACTATCCCCGGATAGAGAAACGTAGCGTTATTTGTAATTAACCCATAAATTCGCATGCTACGCTTCAACAAGGACCTTATATATCATCGTTGGATAATAAAATGCTACGTATACTCAACGCCAATAGCACAACCTACTACGCGAATACCATCAAAAAAGGTGATGGTAATCAGGAAAAAAGAAAAAAACTAATCCCTACGCTTCAAAATCTACTATCGATAAAAAATGCAGCCACGGAAATAAACATTGCAAAAATTACCCAAAAAATCCCGTTCAATGTTGATCTACTGGTAGACATTGCTGAAACCAAAAGTGACCTGTTAGCATCAATAAAACTGCTTAAAGGACGTCTCGATCAAGAAGAATCTCTTTTATTAAAAAACCGACTGTATTACAACAATACGCTGCATCGGCTTAAAAATAAATTAATTGCCACACTGTCGCAATGTAACCGAAACATCCTTCGAATCAACAATAAAATCCCGCGTTCCGAGAATAAAATAGCATTGAGTAGTTCCACGCCTATCACACAGGAATATGATGGTTACATCACGGACACGCTCTCCGGCGGCAGAATGACCATGAACAACTGCCTGGTACATACCCGAGAAATGGCGAATCAAGCGAAGACACAATTTGAAGCGCAAACCTCACAATTGCATTATACCTTTACCACCACAATCAAAGAGACCCAGCAAAGTATCGGTGAAATAAACAGCCAGATCACCGCATTGAATACCGTGCTGGAACAGCAACAATCCTCCGCTGAGGATGCCCTGCGCCACGTTAACTCAAACCACTCTCACAATAACGCCATCAAAAACCTGAAATTGATGTTAAGAGAGATTAAGAAACAGGAGAAATATAATCACAACGCGACAACAGTACTGAACACCTCGCCCTTACCCTCTGCCACCGGCGAGCGTGTAACAGCGGCATCAGATATGGATATTGCCGGCATCACGGCGATTATTAGGAAAAATCAATTTATTAACTCAGCATCTCGCCAAAACAGGCAACCGGTTACGTATACCTTAATTAAGAAAGACAACGAGGCCATGTTGATCTCGCTGACACAAAATCTGGGTAGTGACGTCATCAGCAATGAATTTAAACATGACATTATACAGATTCTGGCAACGCTAAAAGCAACGGCGAGTGAAACACTCCCTGATATTGAGGTTCGCAATAAACTGAATGACATTCTGAGCGTGCTTGACAGTGCCAGCACGATGACACCTGCGTTGATAAGCGAAGGGCAATATGTGGCATTAGCGCAAAAGCTGCTCCTTGCCTACAACGCTCAAGAACCGACCCGGCTGGCTTTATTTAATCAGGTTCAAGAGATCCTACAGCCAACCTCCCCCGTCTCCATGCTGAGCAGTGAAAAAATCAATACGCTAATCCGCTATCTCACTACGGGTGGCCTACAAGACAATTGACCGTCATTTCACCGACTGCGGTAGCCATTTGGTCTTCTTGCTCTGCCGTTCGCAATAAAGCCCTCATCACACCTGACAGATGCGACAACGACAGGTAAAATGGCCGCACCCCATGAACCGGTGCTGCCTTATACCGTTCAGCCTGGCTGCGTTAGCACCTATCAATCGTGAAGAAGAATGATGACCACACCGCCATCACCATCAGAGAAAAAGCCCTGGTGGCAGCAAGGAAAAACCCCTGATTACCGTTTTTCTCTGGCCAACGAGCGCACCTTTCTTGCCTGGATTCGAACCGCTCTGGCCTTTTTAGCGGGTGCCATTGCCATCGATCAGTTCACCGTCAATCTGGCAACGCCGATGGTCCGGCAAAGTCTGGCGCTATTACTGGTACTGAGCGCCGCAGTACTCGGCGGGCTGGCCTACTTTCGCTGGGCTCGGAGCGAAAATGCCATGCGCCAGCAACAAGACATGCCATACAGCCCGCTGCTGCTGGTGGTGACGCTGTTTGTTACCGTCATAGCCTTGGTGCTGGCCGTGGTGGTTATCGTTGGTTAACCGTATGCCCGTTGCTCCCGACCCGGGGCTGCAACCCCAACGAACCGGCATGGCCTGGTCACGATCTGTGTTATTGGCACTGATCGTCAGCCTGCTCTGTTTTCGTTTTAGTTTCAATCGCGACTCAGGGTTAGCGCTGTTGTGCAGCATACTGCTGCTGGCACTCGCCGTTGTGATGGTGGCAATGAGCGTTTGGCGCTTACGTTTTACGCATCAGCGCCCAACATTCGGCGCCACAGTGGTGCGCTATGCCATCGCGTTTTGTTCCACCTCGGTGGTCGTGACGGCATTAGTGCTTGCAGGGAGCTTCCTGCATGCGTTATCTCGCTAATGCCGCGCACCGTTATAAATAACGGTGCGCGATGACATCAATCCGCCGTGGTGTACTCAGGAAACAGGAAGGGGTTGATGCTGCTGCGAGAGAATCCTTCTTCTTCCATTTTGATATCCAGTACCAGTGAGGCGAGATCGTCTGCTACCGCTTCGACACGGTGATCTTTCTCCTGATACAGCAGCTTGATATAAGTGCCGCAATCACCGCAGCCTTCTGCCTTGATGGCTGACTCTTCGCTGTCTAACGACCAATAGTTGAGATTGCCCGTTGCCTCACAGTTACTGCATTTCACGCGCACCATGTGCCATTCACTTTCGCACAGGTTGCAGTGCAAATAACGCAGGCCGCTGGTGGTCCCAAGTTGCACCACACCAGAAACGGGAATGCCGCCACACACCGGGCAGAACTGACGATGCTCACCCACTTCGGCTTTCGCTCTACCGGGCAATTGCGTCGCCATCTGCGCCCAATAGAGAGAAAGGGCAGCCCAGATAAACGGCGCTTTATCGTTATCTTCGCCGTTAAACTGGTGTGCTAGCAGGCTGTCGGCCAATGTTTCCCACTCCTGCTCCGGCATTTTCTTCAGATGCTCCAGCGTAGTCAGCACCTGACCGTTGGCGGCAGGCATCAACTCTTCGATCAGCGCATGCAGCAGCGTATGCCAGTGTGCATCACGTGGGAACACGCTGGCATCCAGCGGCGGGCGATGGCTCTGCTGCGCCTGTTCCAACACATCGGTCAAATCGACACGCAACGGATGATCGTGCAGCACCTTCTGCTGTGCCTCAACCATGGCAGCAGCAAAATTCAGGTAATCGCTGAGCGCATGGTCAGCCGCCAATTGGCGCAGACGCTCTGCACGGTTGCTGTACAGGCTCTTTAAATTAGCGAACAACAACGGCGGGATCACGCCCACCGTTGATGATTTTTCATTATTTTCCAACTGATCCTGAGGGACAATGCGAATACTCATCCGGGTGATTTATCCTGTTGTTTACGGTTGTTTTTCTTGTTGTTTTCGTTGAATCTCTCGATACCAGCGTGGATGATGTTTCTTCGCCCACGCCGCGGGTACCCAGCCTTCTACCATAGCAGTAATTGTTCCTTTCACCCATAGCGCCGCATACACATGCACCATGATGACCAGGATCAAACCAACGGCCGCCAGCGAGTGTACCAGCAGGGCCAAACGAATCACCGGGATAGGAAACGCTGGCGCAAAGTAGGGACGCCACATCACGACGCCACTCGCCAGCAGCAGCACCAGGCAAAGGATGGCCAACCAGAACACACACTTCTGCCCGAAATTATACCGACCTGTATCACCGACTTCCTGATTTCTGGCAATTTTATGAATGTTTTTGGCCCATTCAATATCATCGCGCTGGATCAGGTTGTGTTTCCAGTAACGCAGGAACATCAGCAAAAAGGCCACAAACATCACCACGCCAACGAACGGATGCAGTATACGCGCCAGTTGTGGCGTGCCGAGAATATGCAGCAACCAGTTCAACGAAGGGAACAAAAACCCTAAGCCGCTTATCGCAGCAAACACGAAGCAGAATGCCACAATCCAGTGGTTAATACGCTCAGGCGCGCTGTAGCGCTGAATGCGATTACTCTTTTTCATGCTGTTTTCCCTCATGCTGTGCGGTAGTCGCCTCACCCTTTACCTCGTCCTCATCGTCCTCTTCTTCGACGCGATTAGGCCCAACGCCGACATAGTGGAAGACGCTGGCAGCAAAGGTCACCGCAAAACCAATCGCGGCGAGCGGTTTCCAAATCCCCTTCCAGAAGGTCACGGTGGGGCTGATAGCCGGGTTATCCGGTAAACCATGATAGAGTTGCGGCCTGTCGGCATGATGCAGTACGTACATCACATGGGTGCCACCTACGCCTGCGGGATCGTACAGTCCGGCGTTTTGGTAACCGCGCTCTTTGAGATCGACCACGCGTTCTGCTGCCAGGGTTTTCATGTCGTCTTTAGTGCCAAAATGAATAGCGCCCGTCGGACAGGTTTTAACACAGGCAGGCTCCTGCCCGACTGCCACGCGATCGACACACAGCGTACACTTGTAAACACGGTTATCATCTTTATTCAACCGCGGCACATCGAACGGACAACCGGCGATACAATAGCCACAGCCGATACAGTGCTCGGACTGAAAATCGACGATGCCGTTGGCATACTGAATAATCGCCCCCTCTGCCGGGCAGGCCTTCAGGCAGCCAGGATCCGCACAGTGCATACAGCCGTCTTTACGGATCAGCCACTCCAGCTTGCCGTTCTCCTCCACTTCCGAAAACCGCATCACGGTCCAGGATTTGGCCGTCAGATCGATAGGGTTGTCATAAACACCAATGTTGTGGCCTACCTCATCGCGGATATCATTCCACTCAGAGCAGGCGACCTGGCAGGCCTTACAGCCGATGCAGGTCGTGACGTCGATAAGCTTGGCGACTTCTGCCTGATGGTCGCGGGCCTGCGGCGGCGGGGTGAAAGCGCTGGTCGCTGAACGACGAATAACATCTTGTGATTGCATTGCCATGTGCTGTCTCCCTTACGCCTTTTCCACGTTGACCAGAAAAGCCTTGTATTCCGGGGTTTGGCTATTGGCATCCCCCACATGCGGCGTAAGAATATTTGCCATATACCCTTTACGTGTGGTGCCCTCAAACCCCCAATGGCAGGGAATACCGATGGTCTCCACCGTTTGCCCGGCTACCGTCAGGGTGCGAATACGCTTGGTCACCACCGCTTTGGCTTTGATAAAACCGCGCTTGCTGCTGACTTTCACCGTATCGCCCGCACGAATGCCCTTCTGCTGCGCCAACCCTTCGCCAATTTCGACAAACTGCTCGGGCTGCGCAATGGCATTCAGGCGCGCGTGCTTGGTCCAGTGGCGGAACAACTCGGTGAGCGAATAGGTGGTCGCTACATAGGGAAACTCGTCCGGTGTTCCCATACGCTGGCGGTCCACGTCAAACAGACGCATCGCCGGGTTGTGCATCACGTTGGCATGCAACGGGTTCTGTTTTAACGGCGATTCGACAGGCTCGTAATGTTCCGGGAACGGACCATCGACCATTTTGGTCATGGCAAACAACCGCCCTAGCCCCTCCTGATTCATGATAAAGGGGCCGACACCACTGTTTGGCGCCGCCGCGCTGTAATCCGCCACATCACTGCCCGTCCAGCGTTTGCCATCCCAACGCACCACTTCTCGTTTTGGATCCCACGGTTGTCCGCTTTCATCCGCCGACGCGCGGTTATAGAGAATGCGACGATTCTGCGGCCATGCCCAAGACCAACCGGGCGTATTACCCAGGCCGGAATCCGCATTGTCTCGGTTGGCCATCTGGTTGCCCTTTTCCGTCCAGCTTCCGGCGTAGACCCAGCAGAAACTGGCTGTGGTGCCGTCATCACGCATTTGGGCGAAACTGTCGAGCAGTTGGCCTTTTTTCAGAATCTGCTTGCCCTGATCGTCAAAGACATCCTCCAATGCATACCCGTTGGCCTCTCTCGCCACTTCCTCCGGTGTAGGATCTTCCGGGTCCGCATAGTTCCAGGTCATGTTTAGCAGAGGCGCTGGATTGGCCCCCCCTTCTTTGGCATACATCTCACGCAGGCGCAGCAAAATGCCGGAGAGAATAACCCCATCATGCAACGCCTCACCCGGTGGCTGCGCACCGGCAAAGTGCCATTGCAGCCAGCGGCCAGAGTTGACGATAGAACCGTTTTCCTCAGCAAAACAGCTCGACGGCAAACGGAACACTTCAGTCTGAATCTGGGTGGGGTCCACATCGTTCAGTTCGCCGTGATTTTGCCAAAAGTTGCTGGTTTCGGTCGCCAGCGGATCGATAATCACCAGAAATTTGAGTTTCTTCAGCGCTTCACGGGCCTGATTGGAATCGGCAAACGCCGCCATCGGGTTAAAGCCCTGCGCAATATAACCGTTCACCTTGCCGGCCAGCATCAGACGCGAATAGCTGAGCGCGTCATAGCTCTTGTCCCACTTCGGCAACCAGTCAAAACCCCAATCGTTTTCCTTCTGCGCCTTGTCGCCATAGAGGCTCTTCATCAGGCTAATAAAAAATTTGGGCGTGTTCTTCCAATAATTGACCTGATCGGCCAGCAGCGTTTTGGGGGTAATTTCGCTCAAATACTGTTGCAGCGTGGTCTGCTTTTCTGAAGGTAAATCCATGTAGCCGGGTAAGCGCAGCGACAGCAGCCCAAGATCGGTATAACCCTGAATGTTGGAGTGCCCGCGCAGCGCATTCACTCCGCCGCCCGCCATACCGATATTGCCTAACAGCAGTTGAATCATGGCGGCGGTGCGGATCATCTGTGCGCCGGTGGTGTGCTGCGTCCAGCCCAGCGCGTAGAGGACAGTGGCGGTTTTATCGGGTACCGCGGTGGTCGCCAGCAGTTCACAAATTTTGATGAAATCGTCAAGCGGTGTACCGCACACCTCGGTGACCAACTGCGGCGTATAGCGACTGACATGCTGTTTCAGTTGTTGCCATACGCTGCGCGGGTGCGTCAGCGTCATATCACGCTTGGCGAAACCGTTTTCATCCAGCTCATAGTTCCAGGTGGTGCTGTCGTATTTACTGTCTTTCTCGCTGTAACCGCTAAACAGGCCGTCGGTAAAGGCAAAATCCTCCCGCACCAGCAGACTGGCATTGGTGTAGGACAACACGTATTGATGCTGAATTTTATCTTGCGTGATCAGGTAATTGACCACGCCGAGCAGGAAAGTGATATCCGAGCCGGCCCGGATCGGAGAATACATGTCAGCGACGGCGGCAGTACGGTTAAAGCGCGGATCGACCACCACCATACGGGCGCCGTTTTTCACCTTGGCCTCAACCGCCCATTTGAATCCCACCGGGTGTGCTTCTGCCGGGTTTCCGCCCATTACCAGAATCACATTGGCGTTTTTAATATCAACCCAGTTGTTGGTCATCGCACCGCGCCCAAAGGTTGCACCCAGCGCAGCAACTGTCGGCCCGTGGCACAAACGCGCCTGCGTATCCATTCCCAACATGCCCAGTGAACGGGCGAAGCGATAATCCAATGCGCCGGTTTCGTTACTGGCAGCAGAAGAGCACAACATTCCGGTGGTAAGCCAACGGTTAACCGTCACGCCTGCGCTGTTTTTCTCCACAAAGTTTGCATCGCGATCCGCTTTCATCAAGCGAGCAATACGATCGAAGGCGTCATTCCAACTGATGGGCACCCACTTATCAGAGCCTGGCGCGCGGTACTCTGGCAGCTTCAAGCGTTGGTCGCTGTGGATGAAGTCAATCAGTCCTGCCCCTTTTGGGCATAGCGATCCGCGGCTTACCGGATGGTCCGGATCGCCTTCGATATGGAAGATGGAGGCAACCGCATTTTTGGCGCCATCACCGCGGCTGTACATCAAAATACCGCACCCAACGGAGCAATAGGTACAGTTGTTCCGTGTCTCTCTGGCACGCAACAGTTTGTATTGTCGAGTTTCGGCAAATGCCGTGGCGGGAGAGAAACCTAATGCGGTTACCGTGGTTCCCGCCATGCCGCCCGCACATATTCTAAAGAATTGTCTTCTGCTGACTTGCATAAAAACTCCTAAGCCCACATTGCTCAAAAATTGGTGGCGCAAATAGCATTTCGTTTTAATTAATAAATAAGATAGAACCGGATTGGGGATAAAACCATATACTTATTAAGTATTATGCATCGAAATATAAAAACAGCAAACCATTATCAATAAAACAACAAAAACATTACATATTTGCGCAATAAATCACCAAATCACGTACCAGATCACAATTAATGATAATAATTATCAATAGCATCGGGAATAAGAGATCTTTCGTTATGTATTTTCTTACATATCGTTTTTTTGCGGAAAATAACGATATTCAAAAGAGAAAAACTCAAAAAGTATTAATATATTACCGGGCTTTATTAATATCTTATGAATGTTTAAGAGAAGGGAATGCAATTATGTTGCACAGGAAGGGATATTTATTAAATAAACGGGTTGGATTATTGCAACCCGTTATTATCTTTCAATATGGCTGGTTGTTGCCTGTTAAGCCGCAGGTATGAAGCTCGCATCGCGATCATCAATCTGTGCCACAAAGTCGAGCAAGAGTTGGCGCGCCCAGTATGGCTCCTGCTCAAGTTGCAGCAAACGATCAACATCATGCCCAGCGGCCCGTAATGCATTGGCGCTGTTACGCACGCACTGCGTCATGATCGCGGCGGTAAATTCCGGGTGGAACTGCACCGAAAGTGCATGGGGGCCATAGCGTAAAATTTGGCAACCATCCTGTTGTGAATAGGCCAGCACCTGCGCCCCCGGAGGCGGACTCAGTACCGATTGCTGGTGTGTCAAATACGCAGCGAAGTGCGCGGGATGATTGCGCAGTAACGGGTCGTTCACTCCCTGCGCTGTCAGCGTTACCGTTTGCAGCCCAATTTCTTTTCCCTTGGGATTATCGGCAACCGTTCCGCCAAGCACATCCGCTAACAGTTGGTGTCCATAACACACCCCCAATAAGGGCAGTTGGGCATGGTATGCTTCACGTAGCCAGGCCGCCGTTGACTCGCTCCAATCCAACCGGTCTGTCACCATCGACCAGGAACCGGTGATCAGCGCCCCGGCTACCGCATCAGTATGGGGTAAGCGCTCTCCCCGTTCTGGCCGAACCACCAGCAGCTCACGCGGCTCCGCGGCCAGTGCTGCACTGAACCAGGCATCCTGTTCACCAACCGCTTGGGCAATCGGCTGCGGCGGCACGCCCATTTGAATAACCAACAACGGCTTTTTGTCCATATTACGCTTACCTGCTTATCAATACGCGGATCGTTACCGCCATTGCTTTTGACCCTACCATGCTGCTGGGCCCCTGTCACGATACCGGCGTTTGAACAATACCCGGTTTACGCTCAGGGCAATAGACGGGCCAAACCTATAAAGGATCCTACTAATAGAGTGGGCTTAACATGGCAGGAATGTGAAGGAAGGAAACATTGCGTGCGCCTTAACCACAACACACGCAACGGGTACGCTCATAACGGCGCTCGGTTAGCGTACTGCGGGCATATCAAGATTGGGATCGATCAGGTTGTAGATTTGATTGCCAAATACTGGTTGCAGCAGCAGTTTCTCCAACGCGAATGCCACATCCT
>NZ_JAGFPF010000920.1:0-842 GCF_025962695.1 Candidatus Symbiopectobacterium sp. NZEC135
TCGATCCTTCCAGCGTCGTGATCGGCAACACGACGCTTGGCGATGATGTCAGCATCTGGCCATTAGTCACGATCCGTGGCGACGTGCATGAGATCCATATTGGCGCACGCACCAATATTCAGGATGGCAGCGTGTTGCACGTTACTCACCGCTCAGCGAGCAACCCGCAGGGTAATCCGTTGATCATTGGTGAAGAGGTCACCGTAGGCCACAAAGCCATGTTACACGGCTGCACCATCGGCAACCGCGTCTTGGTCGGTATGGGCTCAATCTTGCTTGACGGGGTGATGGTAGAAGATGACGTGATGATTGGGGCGGGCAGTCTGGTACCACCCGGCAAGCGCTTGCAGAGTGGTTATCTCTATCTTGGCAGCCCAGTGAAACAAATCCGCCCACTGACAGCAGAAGAGATCGAGGGGTTACGCTACTCTGCCAATAACTACGCCACCTGGAAAAACGACTACCTGGCTCAGGACAGCGAGTAATAGCCCTCACTGTCATCCTGTTCATTCAGCACCCGCGCTTCGAAAAGATCTTCGATATCCCAGCGGTGCTCTCTGAACAGCGCCAGCCAGCTATCCGCATCGGTTCCGCCAAAACGCGTCTGGAGCTGTGCTGCACTGATACGGCATTCACGCTGAAAGCCGCCGATCAGCACCGGGAAGGAGATCATACGATCTTCTTCGTTCCAGGCTTCGCGATCGGGAAACTGAATCGCCTGGTTCATGAGTTTAACGCTTTCTTCATCTGTTCGATCACCGGCGTGGTATCCGGCATCACCCCGTGCCAGAGGAAAAACGCGTGTGCCGCCTGGTTGATCAACATACCAAAACCATCCGCCA
>NZ_JAGFPF010000921.1:0-841 GCF_025962695.1 Candidatus Symbiopectobacterium sp. NZEC135
CGGGAGAAGCCACCACGCTGGTGCTGGCCGATGAAGTGGATATCAGCCGTGGCGATCTGTTGGTGCCGGAGGCGGATGAACTGCGCGCAGTACAGCATGCGCAGGTCGATGTGGTGTGGATGGCGGAGCAGCCGTTGGTGCCGGGGCACAGTTATGACATCAAGATTGCGGGCAAGAAAACCCGTGCGCGGGTAGACAATATTCAGTATCAGGTCGAGATCAATTCGCTGACGCAGCGCGTCAGCGAAAATTTACCGTTAAACGGCATCGGCCTGGTGGATTTGACCTTTGATGAACCGCTGCTGCTCGAGTCCTATCAGCAGAATGCCACCACGGGCGGTATGATCTTTATCGACCGGCTGAGTAACGTGACTGTCGGTGCCGGGCTGGTACGCGAGCCGATGGTGCAGGTGACGCAGGAACCGTCTGCCTTCAGTGCGTTTGAGCTGGAGTTGAATGCGCTGGTGCGCCGTCACTTCCCGCATTGGGGTGCACGCGATCTGCTGGGAGGAAAGTAGCATGACGCTGCCCCCACAAGAGAAGCATCAGGCTATTGATGGCAATCGTGGCGATAACATTCGTGATGACAATATTCGTGATGACAACAGTCGTGATGACAACATTGTCTGGCACGATCACCCGGTGGCACGTCGCGATCGGGAGCGATTGCACCGCCATCAAGGGGCCGTTATCTGGTTCACCGGCCTGTCAGGGTCGGGAAAGTCCACTCTGGCCGGGCAACTGGAACAGCGCTTGCACCAACTCGGCGTTAGCACCTATCTGCTTGATGGCGACAATGTTCGCCACGGGCTGTGCCGCGATCTGGGCTTTTCCGATGCCG
>NZ_JAGFPF010000922.1:0-840 GCF_025962695.1 Candidatus Symbiopectobacterium sp. NZEC135
GTTGACCAGACAGCGCTGCTTCCGTTGATCGATCGCGCGATGTATACCATTCAGGGACCGGGAAAAAGCAAAGGATTGATGCTGCGCACCACGGTCAGCGGTGATGTGCCCTTGCTTATCGATATGGACGCGACACGCGTACGGCAAATTCTGGTGAACCTGCTGGGAAATGCGGTCAAATTTACGGAAAATGGAGGGATAACGCTCAGCGTCACACGCAACGACAACACGCTGATATTTGCCGTCTGCGACAGTGGCAAAGGCATTGCCTCTGCCGATCGCGATGCGGTTTTCACCCCCTTCTTTCAAAGCCAGGCAAACATTCAGGGTACCGGGCTTGGGCTGGCGATTGCCTCGAATCTGGCCCGGATGATGGGGGGCTGGCTGGATCTCAACAGCTCGGTAGGGCTCGGCACCTGCATCTCTTTTATGCTGCCGCTCGGCAAACACGGCACGACGACGCCATTAAGCGGCGAAATCGCCGCGCCGTTGGCGCTGCACCGGCAACTGAGCGAGTGGGGACTGACATGCCATCCCGCCGCGCATGACAATGCCCTGTGTGCCGACGAGCTTGGCTTTCTGCCTGGCAAACTCTACACGCTGGCCGCTCAGATAACGTCAGGCATCACCGATACCGACAAGGCGGTTATCCCGGTTCAACCCTGGCGCTTGCACATCCTGCTGGTCGATGACGCGACAATAAACCGCGACATCATTGGTGCCATGCTGACCCTGCTCGGGCAAGACGTCACTACCGCCTGTAATGGCCGAGAAGCCCTGGCGTGTGGGAGACAGCAACGTTTTGATCTGGTGCTGATGGATGTCTGCATGCCGGAGATG
>NZ_JAGFPF010000923.1:0-840 GCF_025962695.1 Candidatus Symbiopectobacterium sp. NZEC135
TCATGGTAGCGGAACAGCGTATTCTCGCCACGGATGCAGCGATCCCCTTGCTGCACGAACGGGTTATTCAGGGCGAGGCAACCGGTGTACGTCAGGCAGCACGCGATCCGCGTGAACGGATACTGGTTACGCCACAAACGCACATCAACGGACAGATGCATCAACCATGATGGTTTCTCCCTTGCGCATCGGGGCGGTTATCGCCCCGCTGGTATCCCGTGCCCTGAGCGCCTTTGCGGTCATCGCGCTCATTGGCCTATTGCCATGGCTTTCCGGCAGCGACCCGGCACTCAGCGTGCTGCGCGCCAAATCCGCCGAACAAGAAGCAACGCCAGAAGCATTGCAGGCCATTCGCAGTCAACTGGGCCTCGATCAAGGCCCGCTAGCGCTGCTGTGGCAGTGGTGGCGCGGTATATTGCAGGGCGATGCCGGGCACTCCTGGATCTCGGGCAAGCCGGTATTGCCCGCCATGGTAGACGCAGCAGGCGTATCGCTGACGCTGATGGGCGCAGCGTTAACCTTGGCAATACTGGTTGCCACGCTGCTGTGTGTTTCCACGCTGCGTAACGGACTGCGCGGCAAGGCGGATAGCAGCCACGGGGCATGGGCGATGGCGTTCACCACCCTGCCAGAATATTTGCTGGCATCGCTGTTGCTGATGGTGGGGGCGGTCTGGCTACCGCTGTTTCCGCCTTATGGCTGGCACGGTGTACAGCATTTGGTGCTGCCTGCGCTGTCGTTAGGGCTGCCCGCCGGAGGATTACTGGCGCGCTTGCTGGCGGATGCGCTGCGCAGCACCTTTGCCGAACCGTGGCTTATCACCTGGCGCGTGGCGGGCAT
>NZ_JAGFPF010000925.1:0-838 GCF_025962695.1 Candidatus Symbiopectobacterium sp. NZEC135
AACGCATAGACATATCCTTACAAGTCGCGATGGTTAATTATTAGATGAAAATAATTCTCAATCGCATTTAAGTCAAGCGTCTCTTACGATTACTGCGACGCTGATACCCTGTGTTTACCCACTGCCGTGTGCTTTTGCGCGATCCTTGCATATCTTGAGCGTTGCCCTGTTGTAAAATCGTGATTCTGGTTAACAAATCTTACTTAACGTAACGAATGAAGTCTAACTGTTGCTGCGGTGTTTAAGGTGTTTTTTCGTTGGCCGCTAAAATGATGTACCGCGGCACAACATGCATAAAAAAAAATGTTGATCGGCCGATATACCAAATAGGTGCAATGGAAATATGCGATGTTGAGAGGGTATTCGCAATGGGAGCAAAATCAGAAAGGCGCTGGAAGTTGGCCAGTATCATTCTCCTGGTAGTACTGGCGTTATTAGTTGGCGTAATGGTTCAAGGGTATTAATGGATCGTAGCGGGAGGAACCTGTGTCATGCGATGCATTTTCCTCCCGGTAGCATAATAATAAGAAACCACTCCTTTTATTTTCTTATCGTAAATAAGTTCTAAATTTATAACATTTTGCTATGGCAAATGCGCCTTAACAGTAGCAAGGATTGCCAGGGAGTTACATTTTACGGATTAATAAATAAAACCACGAATATTCAGTGGGTTATCCATGACCTGTTTGTGATGCCAACGGCGGGTTTCATGCGACTGTTACAGGGGTTGAAGCCTTATTTTGTGCGGCACCTCTGTGACTGAAGAAAAATGGCTTGCCATCGTTTTCAGAGTGTGTAATAACGCATCTGGGTGAAACGAGGTGCGGTTCTGTATATG
>NZ_JAGFPF010000926.1:0-838 GCF_025962695.1 Candidatus Symbiopectobacterium sp. NZEC135
TGGTGGCAACGGGATGGCTGTGCACGATCGCCACCAGCGTGCCGCTGTCTTCGGCCTGCGCATAGTCCTCGGGGCTCATGATAAAATGATCCTGTGGTGCCTGTGCCAGATTGCGGCAAGGCACGTAGCGTTGCCGCTGTTGATTGTGCACGACCACGCCGCACGCTTCGCGCGGATATTCTTGCTCAGCATGGGCGAGGATCGCGCTGACGATCAAATTTCCCAGTTTCACGTTATTACCTCTTAATCAGTGCCGACCCCGGAAAGCCGCCAAACGGCAATTCGGCCGCTTCACCAAAACGCGGTTTGCAGCCGGTGGAAAGCAGCCCGGAGCACTCATCCTTTGCCGGATCATCGACCGGATTGCCGTCAATGTCGAAATAACGCGATCCGGTGTAACACAGGATGCGCCGCGATACTGTCCGCGTGCGCACCAGGTACACAGGCTGTGAATCTGCCGGGTGGGGATCATGATCCCCTGCAAATCAGCCGGTGAGGAGAGATTGAACGTAACCGATTCGTTGTCCTCATTGGCTTTACTGTCGATGTACCAGACTTCCAGCCGCTCTTGCGTCGGGTCAGCGCTGTGGTTGCCATTAGGGAAATTGCGCGCATCCAGATAATGAGCAAAGGTGGTATGAATCCGCACGGTGGCCTGCGCCAGATTTTGATAGACCAGACACAACGCGGTGATGGTGCCGTCGATATTGCCGACCGCCAGCGTGGGCGTGGGAGCACTGCCATCGCTGGTCATTTCCAGCCCCTCAATATGCGTCGGCCACGCTTTGTACTCTTTTCCCTGCCACCAGAGGGATTTTGCCGGGAGTTTATTCTCATC
>NZ_JAGFPF010000924.1:0-838 GCF_025962695.1 Candidatus Symbiopectobacterium sp. NZEC135
TATTTCCTATCTTCAGGAGCACCTCCAGTCGGAGTGGGATCATCCGATGTGCGTTTATTATTACTCTGAATCGGGATATGCTTCTTTAGCTTACCAAAAAATGCATGATGGCTTTGACTAATAAATAACAGTACAGCAGCTAACAAGGCAACGGTTACCACACCAAGGCTTATTAACCATGTCGGTGTGTTAGACTTGGTCGCCTGAATGGATACCGGTGCATGCCGCTGAACATCATTGATCCTGGATAATACGACGGAAATATTATCGTAACTAACATCTTCAAAGCTATTCTTGAGAAAGCGTTTTACATCACTGATCAATAAGGTGGTATCAGTAATGCTGTTATCATGATTGAGCAACGTTGAAAGATGAACGGGCGACTTTTTCCTATCGCCATCGCTGGAGCTCATATCATAGCTGACATGTACGCGAGCAGAAGCCACCCCTGAAATTGACAACAATGAATGTGCCAGTCGTTGCTCAATGCCGGAATAGAGACGCGCCTTTTCAGCACGCGGAGAAGAAACCAGCGCATCGGCAGGAAACATCTGCGCAATATCGATCGCCGGTGGACGTGGCAGCCCATAGGTATTCATTAAATCAACAGAAGCCGAAAAATCTTGAGAACTGACAGAGAGACTGTATCCCTCTTTTTTGATCTCATTTTTGTCAACCTTGATGTTATTGCGCTGTAAAAGCGCAATAACTTCATTAGCCTGTTGTTGATCTAACCCTTTCAGCAAAACATCTTGCTTACAACCTACAAGAAAGACTGCCAGTATGGGAAATAACAGGTATTTATGCATGATTATGAACGTAATAATGTTTCAACAGT
>NZ_JAGFPF010000927.1:0-837 GCF_025962695.1 Candidatus Symbiopectobacterium sp. NZEC135
GACGGGCGCGATTTTTGACCCTGCGCCCCGGCTACCATGGCGACACCTTTGGCGCGATGACGGTGTGCGATCCGCACAATGCCATGCACAGCCTCTATCAGGGATACCTGCCGTCTCATCTTTTTGCCGACGCGCCACGCAGCCGTTTTGATGGCGAGTGGCACGAATCTGACATCCAACCGCTCCACGATCTGCTGGAAACGCACAGCCACGACATCGCCGCCATTATTCTTGAGCCGGTGGTTCAAGGCGCGGGCGGGATGCGTATCTACCACCCCACTTACCTTAAACGCGTGCGTGCGTTGTGCGATCGATACGGTATCTTGCTGATAGCCGACGAAATAGCCACCGGATTTGGCCGCACGGGCAAACTGTTTGCCTGTGAACATGCCGCTATCGCCCCCGACATTCTCTGTCTGGGTAAAGCGCTGACCGGAGGATACCTGACGCTGTCAGCCACCTTGACCACGCGACAGGTCGCAGACACCATCAGCAATGGCGAGGCCGGTTGTTTCATGCACGGCCCAACCTTTATGGCTAACCCTTTGGCCTGTGCCGCCGCCAATGCCAGTCTGGCGTTGCTTGCTGACGGGGAGTGGCAGACACAGGTAATGGCGATTGAGCGCCAACTGCACGCGGAATTACTGCCATTACTGGATGCCGCACTGGTGGCAGACGTGCGTGTTTTAGGCGCGATTGGCGTACTGGAAACCACGCGTCCGGTGAACGTGGCGCGCGTGCAGCGCTTTTTTGTCGAGCGCGGTGTGTGGATCCGCCCTTTTGGCAAGCTGCTGTATGTGATGCCGCCCTATATTATCTCGCCAGAAGCCTTAACAC
>NZ_JAGFPF010000929.1:0-835 GCF_025962695.1 Candidatus Symbiopectobacterium sp. NZEC135
CACGCGTTTTGCGCCTTGATGCCCTGACGCTGGAAGGAAAATCGCAGTGGGCCTTTGTGGGCGCCAATGGCAGCGGAAAATCTGCGCTGGCGCGCGCATTATCGGGTGAACTCCCGTTGCTGGAGGGGTCGCAACACGGCGATTTTCCTCGCGTTGTTCGTCTGTCCTTCGAACAGTTGCAACAACTGGTCACGCAAGAGTGGCAGCGCAACAATACCGATATGCTCAGCGCTGATGAAGACGATACCGGACGGACTACCGCTGAAGTGATTCAGGATGAGATTCACGATCCTGGCCGTTGTGCCACGCTGGCCGCTCTGTTCGGCATCACTCCCCTGCTCTCGCGCCGTTTCAAATACCTGTCTACCGGTGAAACACGCAAGGTCATGCTGTGCCAGGCGTTGATGCCAAAGCCCGATCTGCTGATTCTGGACGAGCCCTTCGATGGCCTTGATGTGGCTTCCCGCGCACAGTTGGCAGAACATCTGGCTGAGTTGGCACAGCGCGGCTACACGCTGGCGATCATCGTTAACCGCTTCGATGATATTCCTGAATTTATTGATCATGTTGGCATTCTGGCTGACTGCACCCTGACACGCACTGGCACACGTGAAGCGGTACTGGCCGATGCCTTGATCGCCCAGCTTGCGTTTAGCGAAACGCTTGCCGGCACAGCATTACCAGCCCCGGAAGACCCACTACATACGCCGACACTGCCAGCCGATCAGGCACGTATTCAATTGCGAGATGGTGTGGTGCAATATAACGACAGCCCCATTCTGCATCACCTTGATTGGGAAGTGTTACCCGGTCAGCACTGGCAAATTGTCGGCCC
>NZ_JAGFPF010000928.1:0-835 GCF_025962695.1 Candidatus Symbiopectobacterium sp. NZEC135
CTGCATCGCGCCGGGCTAACGCCGGATGTGCTGGATATTGTGCCATGCGCGTTGCGCACCATGGCACAACTGGCGGGGGTGGCTTCCGATTCCCTGCTGTTGCATCGACTGGATACCGAGCACTGGCTGTGGGTTTCGCCGTTATCCCAGCCGCTGTCGTTTGGTGTTATCTCGCAAGACGCGGTGACAGATTCTGGCGATATCGTCACCTGTGTGAGCAATCACTATCCGGGAAAGCGCGGTGAAATAACGTATTACAGTGGCGAGTGGGGCGAGGACACTCCGCTTTCAGTGCACCCGCTGGCGTCGTGGTCGCCGTTTGACATCTTGCATCAAGCCTATCCGCCGCTGCCGATCAATCCGTCCCAGTTTGTGGTGGCGGGCGGTTTGGCGCTGCGGGCGGACGATTAATGCCCCCTTTTCGTGTCAATCTGTTGCCGTGGCGTCAACGCCGACGAGTCCGTGATACTCGCCGCTGGTGGCTGTGGCTGCTGTTTTTTTCGGGGGGATTGCTGCTCACGCTGGCCGCGTGCCGTGAGCGGCTTGACCAACAGCGTGGCGCGATGGAGGAAACGTTGCGCACGCTGCAACAAAAGCAACTCGCGGACAGCGCACAACTGCGTGAGGTTCAACGGTTAATGGCCGCGCTGCGACAGCGGCAAGCGCAGTTGCAGGCAGAAGAGCAAACGCGGGCGCATAACCAGGGTTATGAACAGCTGTTAAAACAGCTGGCGCAGTGGGTGCCTGATGGGCTGTGGCTTACTGCCCTGACAGTGCAGGATGGCAAGGCCCATCTGACGGGCAGAAGCCATGATTATGCCGACATCGTGCACTT
>NZ_JAGFPF010000092.1:0-10019 GCF_025962695.1 Candidatus Symbiopectobacterium sp. NZEC135
TAAATGATGCCGGAGTCAAGCTGATGAAATTGTACCGTGTTTTAGTGCTGCTTTTCTTCGTCACGAGCAGTATAGCCAGCGCTGCCACCACCCTAAAGTTACATCAGGATATTGAACTGCTCGCCGTCGATGGACAAAAAGTGTCCAGTTCACTATTAAAAGGGGCCGATAGTCTGGAACTGGACAACGGTCAGCACCAATTGCTGTTTCGGGTAGTGAAAATGACGTCTGCCTCTGGCAGTGAAAAACGTACGTACTCCTCGCCGTTGTTATTGGCCGCGTTCAATATGCGCAATCAGGATGTCATTACCATCCAGTTACCGGCACTCGACACGCCCCAGGCACGGGAGCGTTTCGACCTCGATACCCACTATCAGCTCGTGGATAATCACAATACCCCTATCAGCGCTCGCCTGGACAGGCTTGAGTTGAGCAATGATGAGCTTGCTCACCAGTTGGAGCCCATTCTGGCGCAATACAATGCTGCGAATAAAAATGCATCCGTCTCCGCATTTACCTCGCCTAAGCAGAACGCTAAAACCTGGCCCGAAAATAACGCAGCCAATGCCCATGACAGCATTGACCCTTTTCTTATTCTCAAATACTGGTTTCGGCAGGCAGATAAAGACACACAGGATCGCTTTCTGAAATGGGCAAAGGAAAAAGACAAGTAGTACCGCCGCGCCGTTTTTTGATTATTTAAACCGCAGTTGCGCCAACGCGTTGGTTGTTAGTCGCATTTTTTTCATCTACATCTTTTCAGCGAAATAGCGTTCTCGTAATCTGTGTTTATTATTCTGATGAAAGGACGTAAACATGGAACTCACCACCCGTACTATTCCTGAACATAAGCACATTGCTTTAGTGGCGCACGACCACTGCAAGCAAGCTCTGCTGGATTGGGTGAGTACACACAAGAACACGCTGTCTGAACACCACCTTTACGCCACAGGCACCACGGGGAACCTGATCCAACGTACCACCGCGCTTCCGGTCAAAAGCATGCTAAGCGGCCCAATGGGGGGAGATCAGCAAGTCGGAGCTTTGATTTCGGAAGGAAAAATCGATCTGATGATCTTCTTTTGGGACCCACTGAACGCGGTGCCACACGATCCTGACGTCAAAGCCCTGCTTCGCTTGGCGACCGTCTGGAATATTCCGGTCGCAACCAACCGCTCCACCGCTGACTTTCTGGTTAACTCAGCCCTTTTTAAACAGCCCGTTGAGATAGCCATTCCCGACTACCAACGCTATCTGAATGAGCGTCTGAAGTAACGCGGCGCATCAGCGCTACCCGCTTGCTGGCTGGCAGCGCTGCTATTAAGGTTTCCTCTGAAGCGGTACACCGATACGCTGTAATTGCTCAACAAACACAGACGGTGCGTCACGATCGAAGAGCAGCCAGACCCGGTGTTTTGCACGGGTTAGCGCCACATAAAGTAAGCGGCGCTCTTCCGCATCAGCAAAAGGTTCCATCTGGGGCAGCAAAACCTGCTCCAGCAAACTTTCGCGGGGCAAGGCAGGGAACCCCTCTTTGCCATCGTTCAACCCCACAATCACCACATAGTCAGCCTGTTGCCCTTTGCTGGCATGGATAGTCATAAACTCAATAAGCAAGTTTGGCCACCTCACACTCGCTTTATCCAGCATGGCTGGCCGCAAATGGTGATAGCGCGCCAGCACCAGAATACGCTCATCAGGCGTGACGTAACTGCTGAGCTTATCAAACAACGCTTCCAACTCTGTTTCAGGCAGCAGCATGACCGCCTTTTTGTCGCCAGTGCGTAGGCTGTTAAGGGGTTTCTTTAATTGATGCGGATTTTGCTGCACAAAGGTATTGGCAATCTCGCCAATGCGATCGTTAAAGCGATAGGTCGTATCCAGCGCACAGCGTTCACCGCGCCCAAAGTGATGCTCAAATGCCGTGGTCAGCGTCAGTTCCGCGCCACTGAAACGGTAAATCGCCTGCCAGTCATCACCGACAGCAAAAAGGCGGGTACGCAGATTCTGCCTGCGTAGCGCCGCTAACAGTTGCGCGCGCTGGGGCGAAATATCCTGAAACTCATCGACCAGAATGTGCTTCCAGGGGCTGATAAAACGCCCTTTATCCAGCAGATTTACCGCTTGGTGGATCAGACCGGAAAAATCCACCGCCCCTTCCTCTTTTAATGCTGCTTTCCAGGCTTTAAGCAAAGGCGCCATTAAACGTAAACCACGCTGCAAACGCGGGCGCTGTTCCTCATCGGCTAGCGCCAGCATGTCATTTTGGCTCCCGCCCTGCATGCGCATCAGCCCGAGCCAGCGATCCAGACGACCACTCAGACGCGCAGCCAGACGCGTATCCAGCCAAAATTCGCCATCCGGCACATTCCACGCCATCTCCTCGCTCAGCCACTCACGCCATCCTTTGGCCTGCGCTTTCTTCTCCGCACACTGTTGCTGCCAGGTTTTAATCAGCAACTCATGTCGCTGCGCGCTATTGCTTTCCAATCGGCTGATAACCGGCGCCTTACGCGTAGCCTGTTGAATAATATGCAGTGCCAGCGCATGGAATGTTTTGGCCTGCACCGCATCCGTGTGCAAGCACGCCTGAATACGTTCGTTCATCTCCTGCGCCGCTTTACGACCAAAGGCCAGTAACAGGATTTGTTCCGGCATCGCTTCGTTGCGGTGTAGCAACCAGGCGACACGCGCCACCAGCACCGATGTTTTGCCACTGCCCGCCCCTGCCAGCACCAATACAGAATCTTCACCATTAATAACAGCGCGACACTGCGAAGCATTCAGCGGGGTGGTTTCAACGCCGTCAAAAAAGGCCTGCTCCAGCGACAGCGTTTTTTCCATCCAGGCTTGGTTACAGGCGGTTCTGCACGATTCCCCCTCAGCGAGCCACTGCTGACAAAGGGTGTAACTGTCACAACAGTTGATAAACGTCGTCAATCTCTCGACCGGCAGCGGCAAAGCGGCGAGCGTGGCACGAATCGCTGTCTGTAACTCAGTCAATGCCTGACGTGAAACCCATCCTTGGTGGTTCGTCCGTTGCTCAATATCGGTGACCTGACGCTGCAACACATCGGCACACACCGCGCTCATGTCGTCACTCCACTGACGCCACATTTTCATCAGATAACGGTAGAACTGCTGGGTTTCCTGCCATTCGGTGCCATGCAGTCGCACAACCTGATTTTCTGGCAGCACAAACTCCAGTTCCCCCCACACCAGGCCACGCTTACACTGAATATCCAGTAATTGGTTAAAGGGAATAACATACTCGTGTTTCTCACCGCTCACCTGAACGCCTGCATTGAGCAGCTTCACCCGATTGTAGGGGTGTTGCGCCAGATGTTTGCCTAAAGAGGTTGCTTTCAGTTCCATTTTCGTTACGCCATGAAAAAAACGGCTTTTCGGTAGTTTACCTGCGACACAGACCCCGCCTCCAGTGTTAAAACACGTTAAGATATCCCTGCGCTTGATGTAATATTCTTGCTGATGACATCATACGCGATGTGTGCTGAAGCAATGCCATGGGATGTCTGTATTTTGTAATGATAGATGCCCTATCTATGAGACCTTCGCTACGCCTGACATCATGGAGCAACAATGCGAGCCGTATTGAACATTCTTAATTTTGTGCTGGGCGGATTTTTCACCACGCTGGCATGGTTTATTGCAACGCTGATCAGCATTGTGCTGATTTTCACCTTGCCACTGACCCGATCATGCTGGGAAATCACCAAGCTATCACTGCTCCCCTACGGCAATGAGGCCGTTCACATCGATGAGGTAGAACCTGAGCGTAAAAATGCCGTATTGAGTGCGGGCGGGACAGTCCTCAACGTCTTCTGGTTTATTCTTTTCGGATGGTGGCTGTGTATATCGCATATTGCCAGCGGCATTGCGCAATGCCTAACGATTATCGGTATTCCTGTCGGCATTGCCAACTTCAAACTGGCGGTCATCGCACTGTGGCCTGTAGGTCGTCGCGTCGTTTCTATTGAAGAGGCACAAGCGATACGTGAAAGAAACGCGCGTCGTCGCTATCGCTAACCGTCGGTAAGGAACAGACGTTGTTGACTTTTATCTCAGGATTCCGGCGTTACCTCTACAATAGCGGTTGGTTGTACAACGCGCGTATATTCATTGCCCTGGCTGGCGCTGCGTTGCTGCCCTGGTGGATGGGCCAACCCATCACCACCATTCCGTTAACGCTTGGCGTGGTGGCCGCAGCGCTGACCGATCTTGACGATCGGCTAACCGGCAGATTACGCAACCTGTTTATTACGCTACTCTGTTTCTTTATCGCGTCGGTATCCATAGAACTGCTTTTTCCTTACCCGTGGCTCTTCGGCATCGGGCTGGCCTTTTCAACGGCTGGTTTTATTCTGCTTGGTGCATTGGGTCAGCGCTATGCCACTATTGCTTTTGGTGCTCTGCTAATTGCCATTTACACCATGCTAGGCGTGTCCCTGTATGACAATTGGTATCAACAGCCACTTTTGCTGCTCGCCGGGGCATTGTGGTACAACCTGCTGACGTTGTTGGGGCATGTTGTCTTTCCCATTCGTCCTTTGCAGGACAGTCTGGCACGATGCTTTGAGCAGCTCTCCCACTATCTGGATGCCAAAGCAACACTGTTTGATCCCGATATTGATGAGTCGACCGATAATCCATTGATCGATGTAGCACTGGTTAACAGTGATGTGGTGGCAACGCTCAATCAAGCCAAAGCCTCATTGTTAACTCGGTTACGCGGTGATCGTGGACAGCGTGGCACTCGCCGCACGCTGCACTACTATTTTGCAGCACAAGATATTCACGAACGCGCCAGTTCCTCGCACGTGCAATACGCGCAGTTACGTGAAACGTTTCGCCACAGTGATATTCTTTTTCGTTTTCAACGTTTACTGACAATGCAGGCACGCGCCTGTCGCCAATTGGCGCAATCCATTCTATTACAGCAAAAATACCAGCATGATGGACGTATCGAGCGGGCGTTTGTTTATTTGGATGCCGCACTGCACGCTTTTTTTGCCAAAGATGGCGCAAATTCGGCCCAAGGAAAAGCATTACACCACCTGCTAAATAATCTGCGCGCCATTGATGCCCAGTTAGTGAATATCGAATCAGAGCAATGGCTGGAATCGCAGCAGCAGATGGAAGAAAGTCTGTCTGATGATGGGCTGACTGGCTGGAGTGATATTCGGCTGCGCATCAGTCGTCATCTTACACCGCGTTCAGCCTTGTTTCGTCACGCTATCCGTATGTCTGCCCTGCTCTGCGGGGGGTATGCGCTTATTCAACTGACACACATGCAGCACGGCTATTGGATTCTGCTTACCAGCCTGTTTGTGTGTCAGCCAAACTACAATGCGACGCGGCGGCGTTTGGCGTTACGTATTATCGGGACGCTGGCAGGCATTCTGATTGGGATACCGGTACTCTATTTTGTGCCCTCGCTTGAAGGACAACTCACTCTGATTGTTATCAGCGGTGTACTGTTCTTTGCCTTTCGCAACGTACAATATGCCCATGCCACTTTGTTTATTACCCTATTGGTTTTGCTCTGCTTTAACTTGCTGGGTGAGGGTTTCGAAGTGGCAGGACCTCGCATTCTGGATACGCTGATTGGATGTGCCATTGCCTGGGCTGCCGTCAGTTTTATCTGGCCGGACTGGCGTTTTCGTGGTTTACCTGCGGTAATCGATAAAACCATCAACGCCAACTGCCGATATCTGGATGCCATTCTCGAACAGTACCATCAAGGTAAAAGCAACAGTTTGCGTTACCGTATCGCGCGCCGCGATGCGCACAACGGCGACGCGGAGCTGGCCTCTGTCGTCGCAAACATGTCTTCTGAACCCCATGCCATCAGAACTACACTCGATGATGCGTTTCGCTTTATGTGCCTTAACCATACGCTGTTAAGCTATATTTCAACGCTCGGTGCCCACCGAGAAAAAATGGTGATGCCGCAGACGTTGCAACTACTCGATGATGCCGTCTGTTACATTGATGCAGCGTTGAATCATCCTGACATTGACGTACAAACGCAGCGTGAAGGATTGCTGATACGTCAACAGCAGGTACAACAGCTTGCCCCCGATCCAGACAGCAAGGAGCAACTGGTCTTGCAGCAAATCGGCCTTATCATCGATGTCTTGCCAGAACTGACGCAGTTGAAAGGGGCTATTCGGTGACGTACGCACCGTAAAAACAGGTGCAGAAGGAAAAGCGCAAAGCGTAAAAACCCTGTAGCGCGGCATCATTGCCTGTAACGATACCGCGCAAGTTAGCCTGTCAGGTTTTAGGCAACGGCGCTGAATGGTGTTTATACCATTCAATCAGCTCGTTTCTTACCCCTTTTGGCAACGCAGCCTGATGCGTTCTGCAAATCGCCCCCGCCAACGCCAGTAAAATATTCACACTGGCATGTTTACTGACAGCCTTTAACTTCAAGTAGCTCTCCTTTGCACCGTGTTGTTGCAGCTCATCAGCATTTCTGATTCCCGCTTTCCATAACATCCGCTCGAGATCGTGATTCAGATTGGGTAAATCCTTTAACCGTGTGCAAAGCTCACGTTCTGATTTATCCTGCTCTGCGCCCTCAAGCGACATTTTTGCCAATTGCAGCAGTTGCGTCGGATCTTCCCATAATACCTCCCCCACCAAATAGTAACTCAATGGTACGGGCATGCCCCGTTTGGTATAAACCAAATGCGGCATATTCAGTGCAAGGAAATGTGGCTCACAACGCTTGCTCGCACGTAAATAAAGCTCCCCGTTGGAGATAAGACCAAAGATGGTTTTATTTGCCGCGATGCTATAACCGCCAAATTGAGAACGGGTGGTAATTTCTCCCAACGAGGAGAAAGAAACTTTTGATTGCAAAATCCTTTTTTTGCATAACTGATTCATACAACACCCTTTAGTATTGAAAATCAATCCTCTGTCTGTATATGTGTTCTTAACGTGTTAAAGTAATTAATCACAAGGTTGGTAAGGCTTCAAACATAAAATGTGATCTCCGCCCACTGCCATGCCAATAATGCGAAGCGCTTCCAAAAAAAAGCAGGTTGATTTTCGTCCATAGCCGATATACTGTATGCACATACAGTAACACTAAGGATGAAACCCATCATGCGTGCGCACTCTATTCGTTCAGAACGTCATCAGCCAGCCCCACTGCACAGCGCTCCATTGCCACGGAACGCAGTTGCAGGCTATGGCAGCGGTATCATCAGCGAAATCGACTACAGTGTTGAACACCCGATGACAACGCTTCTGTTACTTCCCCTTTTGCAGCAATTAGCCGCGCAATCGCGCTGGCTACTGTGGCTTGCCCCACAACAAAAAATCAGCCGCCACTGGTTACAGCAATCGGGTTTACCCCTGGATAAAGTTATTCAGCCTTATCACCTCAACCCTAACGAAACCGTTGAGGCAATGGAAAAAGCGCTGTTAACGGGAAATTACAGCGTTGTCTTATGCTGGCTTGAGCACAATTTGACGGAAGAAGAAAGTATGCGTTTGAGGCAGGCTGCTCAAAAAGGAAACGCCTACGGATTTATCATGAGACCCCAGTGCATACGCAGAGAAGAAGATGGACTATTTTCTCGCCTAAAAATTCACTCAACGCTGTACCATTAAGTAAATTAAGAGTTTTCTCATCTGCGTATCATCATCTTGGTTTGTTTGACGCCCAAACCACGGATATGCAGGTGTGAAGCGCGTCAACCATTACGGATAAACGTTGCGATTCGCCAAAATAAACTATTATTTGTTAGGAAGTATGTATGAAACGCTGTTTTTTCTACAAGGCAGATCATATCGTACTTGTAACTTTCGTATCACGTTGTAGACTTTAACGCGCTGGAGTTGCTCTTTGCATAATGCCAATTAGTTGGCAGTACGTTATAAATTAAGAGCAGTGGCTTCAGTCAAGGATTTAACCAAAGGCCTATTGGCATTAATGCTAATTGCCGGTTTGGATGATAATGAGGCGTAAAATGAAAAAAACAGCTATCGCAATTGCAGTGGCACTGGCTAGCTTTGCTACAGTAGCACAAGCAGCCCCCAAAGAAGAAACCTGGTACGTTGGCGGCAAACTGGGGGTTTCCCAGTTCCACGACACCGGTTTCTCTGGTAATGGTTTTGACGGTATTAACAACAACCCAATCAAGAGCAAACTGGGCGCGGGCACGTTCGTCGGCTATCAGGCAAACCAATATCTGGGCTTTGAATTAGGTTATGACTGGCTGGGTCGCATGAAGTATGCGGGTTCCAACAGCAATCCAACTGACAGTGCCGCTTTCAAAGCTCAGGGCGTTCAGTTGGCCGCGAAATTAAGCTACCCGGTAATGCAAGATCTGGACGTATATACTCGTCTGGGTGGCATGGTATGGCGTGTTGACGCAAACGGTCAAAATGGTGGTACTCAGTTGAGCGACAGCGACACTGGCGTATCCCCACTGGCTGCTGTTGGTATCGAATACGCTTTCGATCGTGACTGGGCTGCACGTGTTGACTACCAGTGGACCAACAACATTGGCGACGCTGGCACCGTTGGTGCACGTCCTGATAACCTGCTGATGAGCGTTGGTGTTTCCTACCGCTTCGGTCAGGGTGATGCTCCGGCACCAGTTGTTGCTGCTCCGGCACCAGTTGCTGCACCAGCGCCAATGGTTGAAACCAAGCGTTTCACACTGCGTTCTGACGTTCTGTTCAACTTCGGTAAAGATACACTGAAGCCAGAAGGTCGTCAGTCTCTGGACCAACTGTACAGCCAACTGAGCAATCTGGATCCTAAAGACGGTTCTGTTGTTGTTCTGGGCTTCACTGACCGTATCGGTTCTGTAGAAGCTAACCAGGCACTGTCAGAACGTCGTGCTCAGAACGTCGTGTCTTACCTGGTATCCAAAGGTATCCCGGCTAACAAGATCTCTGCACGTGGCATGGGTAAATCCAACCCGGTTACCGGCTCTACCTGCGATAACACGAAACCGCGTGCAGCGCTGATCGACTGCCTGGCACCGGATCGTCGCGTTGAGATCGAAGTTAAAGGCATCAAAGATGTCGTTTCTCAGCCTCAGGCTTAAGTTATTCGTTTCTGAATAACCTTATACTGATAAAAAACCTCGCGATTGCGAGGTTTTTTTTACTTCATTTTTGAACTGGCCTTTATTATCCGTTCTTTTTTGTATCGCCGTCGTCTTGAGAAAGGATCGCTTTCAAATCCTGTTTGAGCAATGACATTTGATTCGCATAGCGCTCTTTGGACTCAGCATCTTCAATCAATTGCACTATGGTTTCCGACAACGTGGCATTACGACGGGTTGCCAATGCCGCCAACCGTTGCCAAACCAGATATTCAAGATCGATAGATTTTTTGCGCGTGAGCTGGCTTTCGGCATTGAAATGGCGCTTGCGACGTGCTCGTATCGTTTGTTTGAGGCGATTTTCCAATGCAGGGTTCATGCATTGTTTAATCCAGGCAAGCACCAGCACCGGTTGGTTCGCCATTTTTAGCAATGCGTCTACCGCATCATCCGCCGCACTTTGCTCAATAAAGCGCGTGATGGCTTCACCTTCCCGGTGTTTTTTCACCAGATATTTCCATTTCCAACCGCACTCAAGATTCTCTAGCTGTTGATATTTCATGATAAATTCTTCAGTGACCGTGTAACGCTTCCCTTAGCATAACAGTTTTTAGTCAACTTTCCTCACGGGGCTCGCATTTTTGCCATGGACGTCAAGCCGTGGCGTCATCACACATCAATTATCTATTTCCCTAACGTTCCAACACTTCGTCTGTGCAGCAGGTATTATTCTTGTATAATCACGCTCTTCATTCAGACAACTACCTTTGATACTTTGACCAGTAACCAACTTGCATGGCAGCATCTGCTGCCCGACCATACGCCTTACCAGTCTCTGTTCGATCGGGCAGACAAGCTTGAATCGCTGGATTTTGCTGCGCTTCAGCCCCGGCTGGCGGATAGCCTGAAGGTATTTTGCCATCC
>NZ_JAGFPF010000930.1:0-834 GCF_025962695.1 Candidatus Symbiopectobacterium sp. NZEC135
CCACTTTTTGCCAATCCACCTCGGCGTCAAGCGGCGAAAACAAGCGGTCTAACACACGACGCACGGCAAGGGGATCAGGTTGAATATCAACAACATGGCTCTCGGTAAAAAAGGCCGCCACCTGCACTTCACTCAGCCAATTGCGTTGCAGATAAAGCCGTTGGTGTTGCAACACCAGCGGCGTTGTCTCATGTCCATCGCTCACGGCGGGCGAAGCCAGCAGGATTTGCTGCCACGCCTTACTATCCGGCAGCCCAGCGAGCTCCCACAGCGCACGCGCCAGTGCAGGATCGCGTCCATCAAACAGGGTTTCAGGGTGCAATTCCGCCAAAGGCAAACAGACGTTGCCCGCACCCGCCGCTGCGCTCACTAACGCCGCCGCCAGTTGCACCGGCGCAGGCTGCCCATCGGTCAGCATCCGCGCAAACTGTACATCCAGAGGGCGCAGCAGTTGGCGTTCCATAGCCGTCGCCAGCAAGTCCATCATTGGCGTTCTCCTGACAGAGCCACTTCACCGCTGAACAAGCTGTCGAGGTGTTCGACAAATTCTCGCGGCAGGCGCTGGGTGAAAATACCATTCGTGGGAAGTACCGGGTCGACACCGCGCAAAAACAGGTAGATCGCGCCACCGATGTGGCGGTCGTAGTCATAATCCGGCACCCGATGGCGCAAATAGCGATGCAGAGCCAGCGTGTACAGTTGGTACTGCAAATCATAACGGTGCGCCATCATTGCTGCTTGCATGGCAGACTGCGTGTAGGCACTGGCGTTTTCTCCCAGCCAGTTGGACTTATAATCCAGCAGGTAGTAACGGCCCTGCCAGCAAAACACCAG
>NZ_JAGFPF010000932.1:0-834 GCF_025962695.1 Candidatus Symbiopectobacterium sp. NZEC135
CACCATCGTGGCTGAACCGACGCGTCTGGAGTTCGGTTACACCTTTGTGGCGCAGGATCCGGATGGTCATCGGCTGCGGGTGTGCGCCACGGATGTCTCGCACTATCAGTAGACGATAACGCCTGATGTGATAACGCCGCGGCGTAATGGTAGCGTCGCGGTGTTAACCAAACGCTCTGTTTAATCGAGGTAAAATACCGGTTTCAGTTCGTCGCTCACCGGGCTGTTATCCGGGTTGGCGGGCATCACGTCGCTCATGTGTTTCCACCAACGCTGGCAGACGTCAGTCTGTGCCACCGCATCCCACTGCGCTTGCGACTCGATTTCAACATAACCAAACAGCAGATGACGTTTTTCATCAAGAAAGATGCTGTAGTGGTGCGCGCCGTGCGCCTTCAGCACCTCGGCCAGCTCAGGCCATATGGGGTTGTGGCGGCGTTGGTATTCGTCGTGACACTCCGGGAATACCGACATAACAAAGGCTTTTCGTAGCATGGGGAACTCCAATAAGTCACTGAACTGGACTCTTTCACCTGTCTCGGTCATGCCCGCAAAAGCGGGCATCTCCTACAGACGATATGCATTCCTTCTGTACGAGGTCCCCGGCTTGTGCCGAGGACGACCACAGTGTGGGTTGAGGAGGGGATGAAGCGTTATACCTTCAGTGCCGCTTCCATCGGTGTGACGCCAAAGCGTTTGCCCAGCGCAATCAGCTCTTCCGTGGTGATGGTCTGCTTTTTGCCGCCCATGGAACGCACTTTTACCATCACTTCTGCCGCTTTTTCGGCGGTGTCGATCAGGCCAAAGGCTTCGTCCAGCGTCGGGCCGGTACCG
>NZ_JAGFPF010000931.1:0-834 GCF_025962695.1 Candidatus Symbiopectobacterium sp. NZEC135
TATCTCTCCCACAGTGGCACCAGCGATGCCGGCGTCGGGTATTGGATGGCACTGTTGATTGGTGCCGGTATCGTCGGCCAGTGGCCAGTGGGGCGCATGGCGGATCGCTATGGACGCTTGCTGGTGCTGCGCGTGCTGGTGTTTGCGGTGATTGTCGCCTGCGTTGCGCTCTTGAGCGTTGGGCATCTGGTGATGGCACCTGCGCTGTTTTTGTTGGGTGGAGCCGGTTTCACGCTCTATCCGGTAGCGATGTCCTGGGCGTGCGAAACGGTACGTCATGAAGAACTGGTGGCGATGAACCAGTCATTGCTGCTCAGTTACACCGTTGGCAGCCTGGTTGGCCCCAGTATGGCGGCTGCGCTGATGCAAACCTATTCCGACCGTGTGCTGTTTGTGCTGATTGCCGCCGTATCGCTGGTTTATCTGGTCATGCTGCTGAAGAAAAGCGATCGCCACCCAAAACCGCTGGCGGCGTAATGCGGAGCCCCACGCTTCCCAATGGGCAGCGTGGGGAGGACATCAGTAAATAACCTTATGCCCGTAGCTTTGCAGTATCGACTGCACGCGGTTCATGGTGTCCGCTTTCGGCGGTTTTACACCATCCAGCTTATACTCTTCCCCCATGGCGACCCACTTATGCTTGCCCAGCTCGTGGTAGGGCAGCAATTCGATTTTCTCGATGTTGGTCATGTCCTTGGTGAAATTCCCCAGCAGGTGCGCAGAGGCATCATCATCAGACCAACCGGGGACGACGACGTAGCGAATCCAGGTGCGCTGGTTACGTTTGGCTAAGTAGCGGGCGAATTCCAGCGTGCGGTGGTTGGATACCCCCAC
>NZ_JAGFPF010000933.1:0-832 GCF_025962695.1 Candidatus Symbiopectobacterium sp. NZEC135
GAACATTCTCTGCCAGTAAAGCCCCATGGCCTCAGCATGGAGGAAGCCGCCGCCCTTCCACTGGTGGGCCTGACAGCTTGGCAGACGTTGGTGGAGACCGCGAAGCTAAAGAAAGGCCAAAAGGTGCTTATCCATGCGGGTTCCGGCGGCGTAGGTACCATTGCCATTCAGCTTGCCAAACATCTGGGCGCTTTCGTTGCCACCACCACCAGTACGCGTAATCTGGCATGGGTGAAGGCGTTAGGGGCGGATGTGGTGATTGACTACCACAAACAGGATTTTGCCACTGTCTTGCATGACTATGATGTGGTGCTCAACAGCCTTGGCAATGAGACCCTGCAGAAATCGCTACGGGTACTAAAACCCGGAGGCCAGCTTATCTCGATCTCTGGACCGCCCGATCTTGCGTTTGCCATAGAGCAAGGGCTGCCCTGGTGGCTACAGCAGGTCATACGGCTTCTCAGTTACCGTATCCGAAAGAAAGCGGCACGTTTGGGTATCAGCTATCGGTTTGTCTTTATGCGCGCCCACGCAGAGCAACTGTGCGAGATAGGTGCCCTGATTGAGTCCGGCGCAATCAAGCCGATTATTGATCGGGTATTTCCATTTGATATGACAGCAGACGCTTTGGCTTACGTCGAAACAGGGAGAGCGAAAGGTAAAGTTGTCATCAGCATGAAATAGCGTTGCTGTCGCGCTTCGCTCGGCTCGAACCTGAGCGCAGCGTCTTACCAGCCCGACAGGCGCGCATGAAAATGTGAATACGGTGAATTTCAGGAGGATATCTAAGAAATGGTGGGTCGTGCAGGATTCGAACCTGCGACCAATTGAT
>NZ_JAGFPF010000935.1:0-831 GCF_025962695.1 Candidatus Symbiopectobacterium sp. NZEC135
AAGCGAAGCTTCGGTTGGGCACACGCCACTTTGCAAATAAGAGGTAATCACCTTAATTTCTATCGCCAAAGTAGAAATAGGATAATCGATCGTATCCGCGACACGATAAAGAATATCGAGGGAAGAAAGGTTTTGTCTTGCATGAATACAGGTGTAATCATTTTTGACGGTTGCAACAGAATCCGACGGTGTTGACAGGGGCGCCGGTGTAGACTCAACAACCGCGGCATGGGTACCAGGAAAAGATAATGGATCGTAGCGTCTAAAGGCATCAGCGAATGAGTAAAAGCTGAATGGCAAGAAATCCTCAATACTTTCTCGCGTTTGCCTCAACGAGGATGAACCATGCATTAACTGCTGTGGATTCAGCGGAGGAGCAATCGTTGTAGAAGAATAATGGCTATCGAACTTATCACATAAAGTGGCATCATTCGGAAAAACATTTTTAATATTTCCAGTGACATTATAAGAAGCAGCAGGGTTATTTTCCTCTCCCCTTTTTCGACAATACTCTGAAGCAGAAAAAAAACGCTCAGAGACATGTCTGCGCAACGTATTATTTGACACCACGCTCAGTAAAGCCAAGAGCGTCATCCATCCAAACTGCTGAGGAAGTTTACGGGTTTGCGACGCGGCAATACGATTTAACCGCTGTTGGATAATGGACTCTGCGACATATCCTTGCGTTTTATCATCGTAGCATCCCGCACTTCGCCTGAAATCCTGCGCGCTGATTGGCATAAGCTCACCTCCCTGTGTGATTGCTCAATTAATAAACAATAGCCGTGAGTGCGTATATCAATAAGCGCGACCGCTTCAGAAAAAGCGCAT
>NZ_JAGFPF010000936.1:0-831 GCF_025962695.1 Candidatus Symbiopectobacterium sp. NZEC135
TTTGACCACACCACATCCATTTCAATCAGTTGCGGCCAACCTGCCACCGAGAGTTCCACCAATATCTGATGACCAAACTGGGCGACCAACCAACGTGGCAGGATGCTCCAGCCAAACCCCTGTTCTGCCATTTCCAGTAGCATAAGGTAAGAAGGGGCAGACCAGATGACGCCTTCCTCTGGCTGACGCTGATTGCGTGTATAGGTATTCAGACAAAGCTGGCGTACCGTTGCCAACTGCTGCGGCGTGACAGACGGCTGCTGTGCCAACGCATGCTGTGCGGCAACAAAGAGGGTCATTTCGGTTTTAACGTGCAACCGCGAGGCGCTGATTTCTGTCGGATACTGTGGTTGGGTGCGAATCACGCCCATGTGCGCACGCTGCGCCTGAAGCAGGTCGATGGCATCCTCATCCTCGGCGATCAGACACTCGAATTCGATATCAGGAAAACGGGCAGAAAACGCGTGCAGCAAGGGATCATAATGATCCGCTTTCCACATATCCGACAACACAAAGGTCAGGCGCGGCTCAATGCGGTTAGCCAGGCGCACCGCCAGCGCATCCAGCGTGTCGCTGGCAGCAAGAATGGCCTGAACGTGCACCCGCACCTTATGACCATCATCGGTCAGTCGCGGTTGGTGCCCGGAACGATCGAACAGTACCAAACCGAGATCGGCTTCGAGGTTGGCAATCGCCGCGCTCACGGTGGATTGGCTTTTGCGTAACTGGCGCGCAGCGGCGGAGAAGGAGCCGGTTTGTGCAGCGGTAACAAAGGCAATCAGGGATTCGGGGGAATATCGCATCACCGCTCTCTTCTCAAGTCCATCGATT
>NZ_JAGFPF010000934.1:0-831 GCF_025962695.1 Candidatus Symbiopectobacterium sp. NZEC135
AAGCTGTTCCCAGAAAGTGCGGTGCAAGGGGCCTACGATAAGATGCACCGCGTGTGGAAATCACAAAATGCCGACAGCAAGCTGGAAACCAAAATGTGGCCTGAGTTAGGGCACGTGTTCTATCAGGAACAGCAGGCGGAAGTGTTTAGCTGGCTGGATCGTTACTTAATGCCAAAACCGTAATGTCATAGGCGCGGGGTACATCGCCGCGCCTATGGGTAGCGCTTTCTCCGTTAACTGAGCAACAGCTGATTCAGGTAGGCGATATCGCCCGGTTTATTCAGCGCGCAGCTTGCCTGAATCCGCGCAATGTCGAGCTGCGGCAGTGAGTGGATGTTTTGTCGCAGTTTGGCGTTCAGGTCTGTTTTGCGCGCTACGGTTTGCTGACGTGTGACGCACTCAGTCAGGCTTGAGCCATCTGTCAGGTGCAGCGTCACACGGTGAAAGCGCGCGTCAGGGTTAAGCTCATCCGGCGGTGCGCTGGCATCCGGTTGACGTTGCACTTTATCCGCCAGCGCCGCGATAACCTTATCAACCGGGCCTTCGGCAAAGCGCGCCAGCGTCAGTTCTCCTTCCAGCAGGCCCGCCGCAATCACATACTCCAGGCTGAAGCGTCCCTCCATGCCGGTGGTGGCTGTATGAATAAACGGCGCAACGTCTCCACCGGGGGGAAACGCAACGGTAATGCTCTCAACGCGGGCGATCAGCGAGTGGATATCATCGTGCTGCGCCAGCCATTGCTGGCGTAGTGCAAACGCGGCTTCTCCCGCGCTGTGTGTGCCGCCACAGGTGGGATAGCTTTTGAATTCCAGACCGGGCGTGACAATACGC
>NZ_JAGFPF010000937.1:0-830 GCF_025962695.1 Candidatus Symbiopectobacterium sp. NZEC135
TATCGACTATTGTTTGGTGGCTGCCTTTTGCATTGCTGTTTCCGGCATATCCGGTTGCTCTTGC
Source organism: Candidatus Symbiopectobacterium sp. NZEC135 (assembly GCF_025962695.1). Lineage (NCBI taxonomy): Bacteria > Pseudomonadati > Pseudomonadota > Gammaproteobacteria > Enterobacterales > Enterobacteriaceae > Symbiopectobacterium > Candidatus Symbiopectobacterium sp. NZEC135. The sequence continues at coordinate 65 of NZ_JAGFPF010000937.1, forward strand.
TGTTTCAAAATCACAAAAAGATATATTCAACGCTTTTGCGGATAAGAGTGGTGCGTCACGATTAATCAAATATTTTATTTCTGTTTTGTTGAATACTGCGCTAGCTAAAGAAATTAGAGTTTTTAATTTGTCAAATTTTTTCATGTCTAAACATCGAGAAAATTTTCACCAGCTTGAATGTGATTTAAATGAGATCAGAAAAAAACAGATATTAAGACCGCAAGGTTGGAACTTACTTTATCTGGTTACCGCCTCATCGGTCATGTATTGGTTTTCAAACCATATTTCACAGGGGGAAATTTCAACAGGCGAGTTACTTGGCGTCATTCAGTCTATCACTTTTTTTGGCCTGACATGTCAATGGGGGGTCTATACGTTAGCTTACCTGTCCGTCTGTTTTGAGTATTTTAGAAAACTCTATGACATTGAAAACCTGTGTCAGGATGAGCGTGCCATGTATTTTACATTACCTGATGATAAGACAATAATATTTGAAAATGTCTCTTTTTCGTATCGAGAGCAGCGATGTGCCGTGAGTGATGTCAGCTTTCAAATAAAAGAAGGTGAGCATATCGCTTTAATCGGAGAGAACGGTGCGGGAAAAAGCACTCTTGTTAAATTATTATGCCGACTCTATACGCCGACATCGGGGCGAATTACTCTGGGAGGTATAGATATTAATGAGATTGATATCACCGTTTGGCGCGAGTATATATCTGCTATCTTTCAAGATTTTGGTCATTATGTGCTCAGTGTTGAGGAGAAT
>NZ_JAGFPF010000939.1:0-829 GCF_025962695.1 Candidatus Symbiopectobacterium sp. NZEC135
CGGTAGAATCCTGCACACCGTAACGGCACCAGGTTGATCCCACACAGGATTTCACCGTGCGCAGCGATTTGCCGTAGGCATGACCGGTTTCAAACCCGGCGTCGAGCAATTCCTGCCAGATAGCAGGCAACTGTTCGACCCTGGCCCCGAACAGATCGACTCGCTGACCGCCGGTTATCTTGGTGTAGAGCTGATAACGCTGAGCCACCTGTCCAATGGCGATCAGCGCCTCGGGCGTGATCTCTCCGGCGGGAATGCGCGGCACCACTGAGTAGGTGCCGTCTTTCTGAATGTTGGCAAAGAAACGATCGTTGGTATCCTGCAAAGGCAAATGCTGCGGTTGCAGCAGATAGTCGTTCCAGCAGGAAGCGAGTATCGAGCCAACCAGCGGTTTACATATTTCGCAGCCACGCCCTTGCCCATGGTTAGCAATCAGGTCATCAAAGGTGTGGATGTCATTGACGCGAATCAAGTGATATAACGCCTGACGATCGTAAGCAAAGTGCTCACAGATGTCCTTTTTAACCTCAACGCCAGATTGCGTGAGCTCATACTCCATGACCTGTTTTACCAGCGCCACGCAGCCACCGCAGCCGGTTCCCGCTTTGGTACCGCTTTTTATCGCCCCCAATTCATGGCAACCGCTCGCCACTGCCGCACAAATATCCGCTTTGGTAACATTATGGCAGGAGCAAATCTGTGCGGTTGCAGGCAAGGCGGCTACACCCAGCCCTTTCGCCGGTGCGCCTTCATGCGCGGGAAGAATAAGGGTTTCTGGATGCGCGGATAGCGTCATGTCGTTGAGCTTCATTTGCAGCAGCGTGCTGTA
>NZ_JAGFPF010000938.1:0-829 GCF_025962695.1 Candidatus Symbiopectobacterium sp. NZEC135
TGGTAATTAACGGCGATCTGGACTTGCCGTATGTCTATTGGGCGATAAACGCGCCCCTTCCCTTCCAGGAAATAGGTGAAGCGGAATTCGCTGGTTGCAGGTAATCCCCGAAAGGCTTGAGTTTCCCCACTGCCGCCTTCAATGTCAGCGCAGCGCTGTACCGTACACAGTTTCACGCGCAAGCCAGGATCGTATATCCCATCGACGGCATAACGCCAATAGACCACGGTGATCGAATTCTGTGGATTGACGCCCTGAGGGGGGGTGGGTGCCAAGGGAGCCGAGTTAAACAGTTGACCTCGATAGGTCAATGTCACTCCGGATTTACTGGCATTCCACCCGCCTTGCCCCGCCGATACCGTCAAGGGCACAAGCAGTGCTGCCAGCACGGAAAATCGCTTGATCACTGCGCCTCCCCAATCATCGCTGTCATTCTTATCTGACGGCTGTCGCTGATTTCAAGATTGGACAGCACCGCCATCTGCGGCAAACTGCGGTGCAGAAAGCGCGCTAGCAGACCGCGCAACGCATGGTTTACCAGCAGCACCGGAGGAGCCCCCAGCATTTCCTGACGGCTTAGTGCCTGCTTGGCCTGCACCAGAAGTCGATCGGCCAGTCCCGGTTCCAGCCCGCCGCCACCTTGCAGCGCTTGCAGTAAGATACGCTCCAGCGAACTATCCAAACCAATCACTTGCAACTCGCCTTCGCCCGGGAACCACTGTTGGGTGATGGCACGGCCCAAGGCGACGCGTACCACGGTGGTGAGTTCATAAGGGTCCGGTTGCACCGGCGCATGTTCGGCCAGCGTTTCAATGATGGTGCGCATATC
>NZ_JAGFPF010000093.1:0-9761 GCF_025962695.1 Candidatus Symbiopectobacterium sp. NZEC135
CTGCTGATTTTGCTAGTTTCCATTTATTGTTAAGTTCTGTTTTAGCTAAATTTGGTGCGCAGCCAGTACATTCAGCTGAAGAGCTAATACTATTAGCTTCTCGATTCCCTAACAATATTAATTTATACACAGCTAAAAAAGATGAAGAAATCATTGCCGGATGCTTGGTTTTTGATTTTGGATGTGTAGTGCATACTCAGTATCTGGCTTCTAGCCCCGAGGGACGCACTCTAGGTGCATTAGATTACTTACTAGCGACGTTGATTCAGCAAGTGTATCAAGAAAAAAAGTATTTTAGTTTTGGAATATCTACAGAACAAAGTGGAACTTTTTTGAATGAAGGCCTAATTGCCCAAAAAGAAGGGTTTGGTGGAAGAGGTATTGTTCATGATTTTTACGAATGGGATTTAAGTAATGATTGATTTTTTGAATCTAAAAGATGTAAATGCAGTATACAAAGAAGAGTTAATTGCTGTTGCTGAACGCATTATTTCATCTGGATGGTTTATCGCCGGGAAGGAATTAGAACTCTTTGAGAAAGAGTTCTCTAACTATTGTGGCGTTAAACATGCAATCGGTGTAGCCAATGGGCTAGATGCTTTGATCCTCACTCTTCGTGCGTGGAAAGAACTTGGAAAGCTGAAAGCTGGTGATGAAGTTATTGTCCAGGCAAACACATATATCGCTTCTATATTGTCAATTACTGAAAACGATTTAGTTCCAGTACTTGTTGAACCTGATTTTGATACTTATAACATATCTTATGAGGGGGTTAAGAGTGCAATCACTAAAAAAACTCGTGTTATCCTTCCTGTTCATCTATATGGACGGATTTCTCCGATGTTGGAAATCATGGAGTTGGCAAAGGAGCATGATTTATTAGTTCTTGAAGATTGTGCTCAGGCTCATGGTGCGATGTCCGAAGGGATCAAGGTTGGCGCTTGGGGTGATGCGGCGGCTTTTAGTTTTTATCCAGGAAAAAATTTAGGTGCTCTGGGTGATGCTGGTGCAATAACTACAAATGACGATGAATTAGCCCAAGTACTCCGAGCTGTTAGAAATTATGGTTCACATAGGAAATACGAAAATTTATATCAGGGTGTCAATAGCCGCCTTGATGAATTACAAGCAGCATTTCTTTCTGTAAAATTGAAACATTTGGATAAAGCTAATTTGCGAAGGCAAGAAATTGCTAATAAGTACATTGGTAATATTAAAAATGACTTGGTTTCGCTACCCAGCTTGCCAAAGTCAAACACTGAGCATGTCTGGCATCTTTTTGTTATAAGATGTGAAAATAGATATAATTTAAAATGCCATCTCTCTGAAAGAGGCATAGAGACATTGATTCATTATCCCACGCCACCACATTTACAACCAGCATATCGTAAACTTGGGTTTGAGTCTGGAGCGTTCCCAATAACAGAGTGCATCCATCAACAGGTATTAAGTCTTCCAATGGGGCCGACTATATCGAATGACGAAGTGGAAACGGTTATTTCTGTAATCAATGAGTTTAGAGGATGAAAAAGCTACTTTCAGTCACATTTTTTAGCGCTTTACTGACATTAGTGAAAATGGGAAGTGGTTTTATCATCGCCAAAGTGGTCGCTGTTTATACTGGACCCAGTGGAATGGCTATGTTGGGACAGATCCAAAGTATTGTTGCTAGCTTGAATGGTATAGTCAATGCGCCTGTCAGTAGTTGCATCGTTCGTTATACTGCGGAAAATGAAAAGCAAGGTATTAGCGCATGTAGCCCTTGGTGGAAAGCAAGTGTTTGGTGGCTTTGTTGCATTCAATTAGTAGTTATGCCCCTAGGTGTTGTATTTTCAGAACAGATTTCTTTATGGCTCCTTGGTACAGCCGATTATAAATGGCTCATATGCTCAGCGACACTTGCATTGCCTTTGGTTTCTGTAGGTACATTGATTAATTCGATCATAAATGGCTTCCAACAGTATAAGTTCTACATTGGTATAGGCGCACTTTCAAACATATTTTCATGTGTGTTGATGGTATTTTTAATTGTATATAAAGGGATTGATGGTGCTTTATTTGCAGCCACTATTCAGGCAGCATTAATTGGCATTATATTAATGTGTTGTGCTTTGAAACAACCATGGTTCAAATTTTGTTATTTATGGGGTAGGGTTGATAAATATCATAAAAAAAAAGTCGCTGGGTATATCCTCATGGCTGTTACTACTACTGCGTTAACTGCCCCTGTTGCTTTAATATTCGTTCGTCGCATCTTAGTAGAAAATGTAGGTTGGGAATATGCTGGGCATTGGCAAGCTGTATGGAAAATATCAGAAGCCTATCTTGCTGTTATAACAATTTCATTAAGTACATATTATTTGCCTAAGCTTTCATCTTTAAAAAATAAAAAAGAAATTCGTGCTGAAATTAATAAAACTGCATTGATGATAATTCCTGCTGTAGGGTTGATGGCCTTGGTTGTATATCTATTTAGAGATTTCGCTATAAAGATATTGTTCAGTAATGAATTTTCTGATGCTAGAAAATTATTGGCGATTGAATTAATTGGTGATGTGATAAAAATTGCGAGTTGGCTGTACGCCTATCCCATGCTATCGAGAGGTTCGACGGTATGGTATGTATCCTCGGAAATTGTATTTTCTATTACCTTTGTAATATTAGTCTTTATTTTAGTTCCTCATTACTATACGCAAGGTGCAAATATTGCATATTTGATTAATTATATGTTTTATTTTTTATTTCTCTATCTTAATTTGGAAAGATATGCAAAATGAATTTTTTAAAAATATTGTTGCTGGTGCCATCTAGTGAATAAAATAGATAAAATAACTGTTGCTGTAATTACATATAATTCAGGGACGACTGTGAGTGAAACCCTGGATAGTATTTATAACCAAACTTATGGTGTGAAAAATATCGAGTTAATCATAAGCGATGATTGCTCAAGCGATAATACAGTACCGATTATAAAAACTTGGTTAAAAAATAAAACTGATGATTTTTATAAGGTTGTTATTCTTGAGAGCTCAGAAAATAAAGGTGTAGTTAAAAATTGTAATCAAGCATGGAAAAATGCCACATCTAATTGGATCAAATCTATAGCAGGTGATGATATACTTCTACCAAATTGTTTAAAAGATAATTCTGAAATTGTAGAAAATAAAGATGATCTTGCTGTTTTGTTCTCCTTAATGGATGGCTTCTGCGTTGATGCCTCTGGATGTAAAATTAAGACGCGTGTATATCCTCCTCTTTATCAACAAAGAATATTAATGAAGTCGGCTAGTGAACAACTAGCATACTTATCATATGGTGATTTAGGAGCAGCTCCTAGTTCATTTATTAATAGAGAAAAATTGCAGCGCATCGGATATGCAGATGAGCGCTTCAAATTAATTGAAGATTTACCTCTGTGGTATAAATTTGCAAAAGCAGGTTACAGCTTATCCTTTTTATCACAAAAAACAGTTTTATATAGAATGAGCGGAGATTCTATATCGAATTCTTCAAGTTTTTTGCTTAACGAAACTTTTGTTAAAGATTTAATATTGATTGATAAGTTAATTATAATTCCAGATTTACATAAAATAAAAATACTACTAAAAATTAGAAAGTTGCTATGGCCTCGCCTTGCATTGTTAATTATTTTCATTTTTGGGAATAAAAGAAATTATTTATCAAAGAAATTGCTTTCGTTATGCTTACTTGTGAAGCCTAATGGAATACGAAGACTATTTGAAAAATAATACAGTGTAAAATAAAAACATTGAGGCCGATACTGTGACTTTGCTTAACAAACCGAAAAGTAGAATGTTCTTTGTTTTTTTATTACTGTTATATTTTGTTTATGGGGTGTCTTATAAATTTACATTTTCGGTTCCAACTACGTACATTTGTGCATTGATATTATTGTTTTATTGTTCCATTGACATAATAAAGAATGATTTAAAAGTCAATATTAACCATGTTAAGTTTCCTTTGATTTTTGCTGTTTTTTTGTTTTTTATATCTTTTTTTAATTATCTGTATAATTCCGATGGCACTCCGGATTTATATATGATTAAAATATCTTTTATGTATATAATTATTTTGTTCTTGATACCATTTGTTGTGGAGTGCATATTTAAAGGTCAGGTTGAAATATTACTGTATTTGGGTGGTGTAGGAGTTGTAAATGCTATATTTATTATACTGATGCTTTTTGTTAAGCCTTTTCAGTCTTTTTATCTCTCTTTAATTGACAGCGCAACATTTGATCTTGTAGGTGGCAGTGAAGCAATTGATAGCTTAATGTCGTTGCGCTTGGTCGGGATAACTGGTTTTTCAGCTTATACAACTGGCTTTTTACAAAATATTCTTGCTCTTTCTATGATTTGTTACATTCATCTATCCTCAAAGAAAATTCATGTTTTTTATTATATTTCGTTAGGCTTGATAATCATTTCAGCGATAGCAGTAGCGCGATCAGCAATAGTTGGGACATTTATTATAGCTATAATTTCGCTTTTTTATTTCAGTTTTTTTAGAGTATTTAAAATAATTTCCATTATCACATTTTTAAGTTTTTTATCTGTGTGGGGGATTATTAATATTTTACCTCAGGAACTTAGTTCGTTTTTTATTCACTGGGTCACCGAGCTTTTTTCATCCGGTATGGAGACTGGTTCTGTAAAAAGCAATGTATCCATGTTCATATATTCACCAAGTGATTTTAATATATTAGGTTTTTCAAAATGGTATGGCGATTACGGTGGGTATTTTATGAGTACGGATATCGGATGGTATCGAGTTCTTTTCTCAATTGGGTATTTAGGACTCTTTATTTGGATGTTTTTTCTTGTGTCATTAATTGGCTTCGATACGTTAATCAAAAAAAATAAAACGTGTATATTAGGATGGTGTATTCTTGCATATGTCTTTATTATGATGTTCAAAGGTGCCGTATTATTTGATAGCTATCAATCCATCTTCGTGGTTGGCGTGATTTTTTATATTATCAAAAGAACCAGGGTGAATAATTATAAGAGGTGTTAATGAACATTGGTTTATATTGTAACTGGGGGGTTGTTTTAAAAAAAGATGGTTTTTATATATCAGCGATTCATGCTAAGTATATATTGGCCTTTTTGGACAAGTCTGAAAAAATAACTCTGCTTTCTAAGGTAAAAAAAAATGGAGTAGAAGATGGTGATGTTTTTTTAAGTTATAATAGGATAACGGTAATATCCTTACCTTCTTTCCATAATTATGTCGGCGCAATAAAATATTTTAAAGAAATTAAAAATGGAATAAAAGAACTGCAAGCTGTATCAAGTTTTATATATGTAAGAACACCAGAACCATTTTCCTGGCTTCTGATGAATCATAAAACAACTTCTGTTAATTATCATTTCACATCAAATCCTATTCAAGTTATAAAAAATAAAAAAATATCAAAATTTAAGAAAGTTATATTGTTAATGCTTTTTTATCCCGAGTATTTATTAACTTGCTTCAGTGCTTACTTTTCATTATGCTCATCGAACGGGGATTCAGTGAAAAGTAACGTGCCTTTTTTCTTGCGTAATAAATTAAAAATATTGATCGAAAGTTCAATCACTTCTAAGGAAATGCGCACTGCTCTAAGTAGCAAAAAAGTTATAAATAATAGCGGTGATAAATTAATTAATTATATATGTGTTTGCCGATTTGTACCAGCTAAAGGAATAGAAGTACTAGTTGATGCGATTTTTAGATTAGTAAATGAAAAGAAAATACACAATATTTCATTGACATTTGTTGGTGATGGTCCAATTTATCAAGATGTTAAAAATCTTGTGGAGCAATATGAGTTACAAAAATATATAATCTTTAAAGGATTTGTTGAAAATGGACCTGAGTTGTTCGAAATATATAAAAAATCAGATGTGTTTATTAATCCTTCTTTGTCGGAAACAGGCCCTAGAGTTATATTGGAGGGCATGGCTTATTCATTGTATTGCATAACAACAGACGTTGGTTATTGTAAGCGTGTTTTAAGTGATGGAAATAAAATATATGGCTATGTTATCAATAGAGACAGTAGTAACGAGTTGATGGATGCCATGCTCTATGTGCATAATAATTTCGATTCGTGTTTATTAGATGGTCTTCACTGTCAAAAAATTGTTCAAGAATATACCTTAGATAATTTTATTAATGAAGTTATAAGGTGATTCGGTTTTATTACGAGATGAATAATGACACATAAATTGCTACTTGTTTACTCGTGGTTTGTGAGAACCCTATTTATTATATTACCAGATGTGCCCTTGATAATGCGATTTAGAGGATTCATGTATTCTCTAGCTATGCCTGCATGTGGTAAAAATTTTCAAGTTTCAGCAAATGTCATTATAAAAGGATTAGACTTGCTGAGTGTTGGATGCGATGTGTATATAGCTCCAAATGTTGTGATTAATTGTCATGCACAAGTTATTTTGCAGGATCAGGTAATGATTGGTTTTAATTCTGTAGTGGTTTCAGGGAACCATACGTATTTGAATGGTTCCTTTAGATTTGGTATTTCAAGTCCGTCTCTAATTCAAATAGGATTCGGGAGCTGGATTGCGGCTAATTGTACTATATGTGCTGGTGTTAAAATTGGATCAGGGTGCTTAATAGCTGCGAACTCAGTGGTTAATCGGAACTGCGATGGTGGTTTTATTTATGCCGGTGTGCCTGCAAGAAAAATAAAATCTTGTATATAATAAGAAGGTTTAAAGTTATCAATGAATAGTAATTCTGACCTGATATCAATCATAATGCCGACATACAATTCATCTAAGACTGTGTGTGAGAGTATTGACTCTGTTTTGGCACAGACCTACCCTAATTGGGAGCTGATTATAACTGATGATTGCTCATCAGATGATACATATGCGTTAGTGTCCAGTTACGCAAAGAATGATCAAAGAATTAAAGTTTTTGTGAACGCTATAAACAGCGGCGCAGGTGTATCGCGTAATAATTCTATTGAAAATGCTAATGGTAGGTATATAGCATTTCTTGATAGTGACGATCTATGGAAAAATAAAAAACTTGAATTGCAAATTTCTTTTATTAAAGATAACAATTATCAGCTTGTTTACTCTGGATATGATAAAATAGATAGTAATGGTAATTATATCTCTAGGATTATCCCTCCTGCTAAAGTAAGTTATGATAGGTTATTGAAATCAAATGTTATTGGCTGTCTCACTGCTCTATATGATACACATACGCTTGGTAAAGTATATATGCCGACAATCCGCAAACGTCAGGATATGGCATTATGGCTAAAAATTCTTAAACAGACTGATTATGCTTATTGTATCCCTGAAAGTTTAGCATTATATAGGGAAGGGCATCAAAGTTTGTCCTCTAATAAAGTTAAGATTCTTTTCACTCAGTGGTTATTTTATCGCCATTACTTGAAATTCGACGTTTTTAGATCAAGTTACTATTTTTTGAATTATATATTTTATGGTTTAAAGAAACATGGAGTAAAAAAATGACAATTAACATTGCTATCATTGGCGGGTCGGGGTTCATTGGAACTCGCCTATCTGGCTTACTTATTGAAGACAATATTTGTTTTACAATTATTGATAAAGTGAAAAGTGAAAGTTATCCTGATAAGTGGGTCTATGGTGATGTGACTAAACCTGAAACCTTGAGACAAGTATTGTTAAATAGCAATGTTGTTATCAACCTGGCTGCTGAGCATAAAGATAATGTCTCTCCAGTTAATTTGTATTATGATGTGAATGTTCTTGGAGCTAAGAATGTTTGTGACATTTGTAATGAATTAGAAATTAAAAAAATTATCTTTACTTCTTCAGTTGCTGTTTATGGTTTTGTAGATAAAGAGACTGGTGAGGATGGTGAGTATAATCCATTCAACCATTATGGAAAATCTAAACTCGAAGCAGAGAGTGTCTACAATGAGTGGCAATCTAAAACACAAGGAAATAGTTTAATTACTATTCGGCCTACGGTCGTTTTTGGCGAGAGAAATAGAGGGAATGTTTATAATCTTTTTCGACAAATTGCAACTGGAAGATTTTTGATGATAGGTAACGGCGAAAATCAAAAGTCAATGGCTTATGTTGAAAATGTAGCTGCTTTTATAAAATATTCCATCAGCATTCCTTCAGGATACCACGTTTTTAATTATGTTGACAAGCCTGATTTTACAATGAACGAACTTACAGATATTATTTGTCAATCATTAGGGAAGAAAAAAAATAACACCCATGTACCCTATGTAATCGGATTGTTCGGTGGTTACTGTTTCGATCTTCTGTCTAAGGTGTCAGGCAGAGAATTCTCTGTAAGTAGTGTGAGAATCAAAAAATTTTGCGCACGTACACAGTTTAAATCTAATTTTATTGATTACACTGATTTTACGGCTCCTGTTGCACTTTCTATTGGTATACAAAATACTGTCAAAAGTGAGTTTTTAAATAACTAACCTGCTATTGCAGGTAGGGATATCATAATTACTTATATCCTATAGGTGTGGTGTATAAATGAAAATAACCATCATTGGCACTGGTTACGTAGGCCTTTCTAACGCTATGTTGTTGGCTCAAAATAATCAAGTTGTTGCATTTGATATTGATGAGGAAAGGGTCGTACTACTTAATGAAAAAAAATCCCCTATTCAAGATAAAGAAATTGAAGGGTTTTTATTATGTGATTATTTAAACTTTTCGGCTACGAGTGACAAAAAGTATGCTTATGAAAATGCTGATTTCATTATTATTGCTACACCTACGGACTATGATCCAAAAACAAATTTTTTTAACACACATTCCGTTGACGCAGTAGCATATGATGCATTAACTCTTAACCCTGGTGCGTCGATTATTATTAAATCAACTGTCCCTGTAGGTTATACTAAGCATCTGTGCCAAAAATTCGGAGTGGATAACATAATTTTCTCCCCTGAATTCCTACGCGAAGGCAAGGCACTGCACGATAATCTCTACCCATCGCGTATCGTTGTAGGGGAACGCTCAGCGCGAGCAGAGCAGTTCGCTAATCTGCTGCTTGAAGGTGCCATCAAAAAAGATGTGCCGGTTTTATTCACAGATTCAACAGAAGCAGAAGCCATCAAGCTGTTTTCTAATACCTATTTGGCAATGCGTGTAGCCTATTTCAATGAGCTTGATAGCTATGCACAGATTAACGGTTTAGATAGCAAACAAATTATTGATGGCGTGGGGCTGGATCCTCGCATCGGCAGTCACTATAACAATCCCTCCTTTGGTTACGGTGGTTATTGTCTGCCGAAAGATACCAAGCAACTGCTTGCCAACTATGCCAGCGTACCGAATAGCCTTATCAGTGCAATTGTTGAAGCAAACCGTACCCGCAAAGATTTTATCGCTGATTCCATTATCGATCGTGAGCCCAAAGTGGTGGGGGTATACCGCTTGGTGATGAAAGCGGGCTCAGATAATTTCCGTGCATCAGCTATTCAAGGGGTGATGAAGCGTATTAAAGCCAAAGGCATTGAAGTCGTTGTTTATGAGCCGGTACTTAAGGAAGACACGTTCTTCCGTTCCCGCGTTATCCGTGACCTTGATGCATTCAAAGAAATGGCAGATGTGATTATCTCTAACCGAATGACATCGGAATTGGCGGATGTCGCGGATAAAGTGTATACCCGCGATCTGTTCGGTTCAGATTAATTAAGTTTGCAATAGAAGTGCAAATTTGCGAACACGCATTCAGCTACTGGAGCAGTAAAC
>NZ_JAGFPF010000940.1:0-827 GCF_025962695.1 Candidatus Symbiopectobacterium sp. NZEC135
CAAACTTCACTTTTCATGCAAAAAAAATGCATATTGCATCAAATTTCAGCAAGTAGCGGTATCAACGTAGAATCCAAGACGAAACAGCAAGCCCAATGCAGATAATCGCCCTGTCAGGCAGGTTTCTTGAAGATGACAAAATAGAAATAAAAAATTAACAATAAATAAATATTAGCGTTAATTATAGAAACATTTTCATAACACGGATGCCGTGAGCGCTAACACATAGATAACAAAATGAATTAATTGAAAAAAACACATCAAAGATAGAAATGCACCCACAAAGCCGCTCAGCGTTATCTTAAGAAATAACTTACATTTCCATGTCAAAACATGTCCAAGCATGTGGATCTTTACAAAAAGCACTCCTATACCTATTACTCAGATACATAAAAACACCAGCAACACATAACAAAAAGCAATCAAAAATAAGCGATAAGCACATTTTCTCGCACGTCATCACCTGACGCGCGCACGCTGTTGGCGTGGTTTTGTTTCACCCTTTCTCCACCAGGTAATGCTTTAGCGCTCCCCTTTTCCCGGAGCCCCGCATTGAACGGGTCATATCTGCGTATATACCCGTTCAAACCTCAGTGACGAGCGAGAAGAAGGTGAATCATGGCAGAGAGCAACGTTGTCCAAGGGTATATCGGTATCACTGATCGCCGCGGCAGTGGAAATGTCATTCAGCACGTTTCGCCCGACGCAACGGATATCGTATTGCAGCACAGCAGCACGGTTCGAATTCCCGGTTCACCAGACCGCGTTGCTCGCTACGAACGCCAGGGCGACGATCTCATCTTGCATATGCAGGATGGTACTGTTCT
>NZ_JAGFPF010000941.1:0-827 GCF_025962695.1 Candidatus Symbiopectobacterium sp. NZEC135
TTAAAAACAGTCAATTAAAATTTATCCCGTAGAGAAGTATGGATGGATAAAAAAAAATTACAACGCACCTAATGGGTAATTTTCCCTCGAAAGAACATCGCTTGCTCTAACACGTTTTCTCAACAATTAAATAGCCGAGAAAAAGCAAGCCAACGCTAAAATAACATTGGCCGATGTCAGACTATTGGAAAAAAAATAATACGATTGGGTGATAACCACGCGTGTTTATCGCTATTTGTGCGTATCGGCAGCGTGTGAATTTCTCAAGGATAAATAGTCGAGAAAACTCCCCAAAAGCGTGCCAGCGATTACCAAAATACACCCTAGCATCAGAAGGTTATCATTGATTGCTTCAACCGCATTGGCTCCCAGTGCGTGGGCGATGGTCAAGGTCAACCAGATGAATAACAAGGCACATCCGGCAGCCAGCATACGCAGCGCGAAGCGGTAGTGGCGGGGATAGGTCATGCGTACCATGAAGGTGCCGGTGCGTTGGGTGTATTCCAGGGTTTGTCGGCATACCAGCAGCAGGACTAATCCCGGCACTGAGACAGCAATGGTAAATAAATAGAACCAGGCCCAACCGTGGGTTTCTACAAACCAGCCTGCAATCGGGCCAACGTAGACGCGCCCGACGGCCGAGAGTGCGGAAAGCAGCGCAAACTGAGTGGCGGAAAATGACGTGTTGCATAAGGTCATCAGTAACGCAACGAATGCTGCCGTGCCCATCCCGCCGCACAGGTTTTCCAGAAAGATAACCCCTGCCATGCTAACCAGATGTTTGGTCGTGATCGCCAGCAGCCAGTAACCTGCGTTAGAGACGGCCT
>NZ_JAGFPF010000942.1:0-827 GCF_025962695.1 Candidatus Symbiopectobacterium sp. NZEC135
ACCTTTGTTAAATTCCATCGGAACTAATCTTCAACAGCAAAAAATTCCCTTATTAGTCATCGCTATCGTCGGAACTGAAGAAGGTGAAGCAAAAGTTAATGAGATTCTTAAGCGACATTTAGAAATTAATAAAATTTATGTCGCAGAAATGCTCGAAAATACCAGCACTGCTTTTCATAAAGATGGATATGGTTTTTGGAATGATATGGATGAAATGCACAGAGCTAAATCATTATGCTTGATATTAGGGACAAAAATTTATAAAAAACCTTTAGGATTTAATGATCAAGGATTATTATTGGTATTGCCTGAAACTTGTCCAAACAACTCTTTACCTATTCTGTTTCAGAGCAAAGCTGGCAAAGAACCTTGGAAGCCGTTATTTGAGCGGCCTACATCCTAAATCGGGTCAAGAGAAAGGGGCGATCCCTTATTATCAATAATGTAATATTTGAATCGGATCGCCTATTTTTTAATTTAATTAAAAAAACATCCTTAATTTTTCAAATAATGATGTGTAATAGTTGCGACTTGTTCTGTCTCATGACCTTGAACGGTTGAGTTTTATCGGTTTTGATATGGGTACCGAATCCTTATACAAAACACGAGGTAACTCTCATGATTCATACTAACAATCCTGTCATCAAACACAAAACAGGTTCGCTCCATCTTGCTAAAGAACTCAGCAATGCTTCTAAAGCCTGTAAAATCATGGGTGTCTCTCGCGATACCTTTTACCGTTATCGGTGTAGTCTCTCCGGTTTTTAGTACCACCGCCAATGAGGATCTCCGGCCAGTTTTTGCCGCGCATAGATAACAGGCGGCAT
>NZ_JAGFPF010000944.1:0-779 GCF_025962695.1 Candidatus Symbiopectobacterium sp. NZEC135
AAACGGTTATATCATTGTTGCCTAAGCTAAAAACAGATTAATCTATCCGTACAGGCCTCATGTGCTGTCGTGCAGGCGCTGCGGATGGGTATAAATGGTTGCCCGACCTGGGCGGCAAAATCCCGCCAGCGTCAGGTTGCAACGCTCAGCGACATCAATGGCGAGCGACGTGGCCGCCGAGACGGCAAACAGAATCTCGACGCCGCACATCGCGGCTTTTTGCACCATCTCATAGCTGGCACTTATCGAGCGCCACGTGGCGGCCAACATCTTCGCAACCACCCAAAATAGTCCCTTCGCTGGAAAGCCAGGCTGCCGCATGGGTAGAGCCGGTCAACTGGCCGATGTGCTGCACCTCTGTCAGTTGTTTTAGAGCATCACCCAGGTGATTGAGCGAGAAGGTTTGCGTGAAGGGCAGCGGTGTGACCGGTTTGCCGATCTCTTCCAACTGTTCGACACCGCACACGCCGCAGCCGGTGCGGCCGTTCATGGCGCGGCGGCGCTCTTTTAGCCCGGCAAAACGGCGGCTGGAGAGTTCTATCTGGACTTCAATACCGTTGCAGACCGACTGCACGTCCATGCCGTAAATCTCTTGCGGCGACGTGATAATGCCTTCCGACAGGGAAAAACCTAACGCAAAGGCTTCCAGATCGTTGGGCGTGGCCATCATCACCACATGGGAAATGCCGTTGTACACCAACGCGACGGGCACTTCTTCCGCCAGCCAGTCAGTTTTGGCCTGAGACAGGCTGCCTTGATGGCGTACCGTTCGCTGGCAT
>NZ_JAGFPF010000943.1:0-824 GCF_025962695.1 Candidatus Symbiopectobacterium sp. NZEC135
AATATTATTGCCATTCCATGGACGCATTTTAATTACATCAGCGCAACACTTTGCGCTGTGGTTACACCAATTCAGATAAACCTTGTGTATTTTTAAAAGCAAACGCATCCCCGATTCGTTGACGCGTGGACAACGTCAGAAATCCGGGCAATGGTTTTGCCACCTTATTCCCGGGAACACCAGTGTTATACTGTTGCACTTCGCTATTGCCACCGTGCAGCAAAATGGTCCGCAAAAGTTGTTGTTCCGCACTGTCCAGCGAACGTCCCGGTACACTGACACTTGACGCTTGTGGCATCACGCCGGTGTCATGTTGATGCATTTTCACTGCTTCACGTTTGATTTCTGCATCCAGCATACCGGTTCTGTCTTTACCACTCTTACAGTTCCAGCACGGCATAGCGCCAATTTCATTGGCGAGTAGAGCAACACGCAAAGCCGCTTTATAGGGTTCGCCACCATCACGATGATGCGTTTTATTGGCCCAAATCGCTTTTAACTGCTGGCTTAGCGTTCTGACTTTTTGTGCGTTTTCTGCCGTCGGATGTTGAGCTAAATAGTCACCCACCCATCCTTTTGGCGGTGCGGTCACGCTTAAATCATTGCCGAGCAGCGTTTTCAGCGCCGCTTCGTTATAACCATCTGCCTGTTTCCACCCCATATTGCCGATAAGCGCAAACTCGTTGACACCAAAGTTGAATGCCGCAACGTTGAGATTTACCGAAGCGTGATAACTATTACCCTGCGCATCCCTTAACGGAACCTGTAACGGTTGCTGTTGACTCAACATCGCCCACGCCTGCATCTGGTCATCCATCATCTCT
>NZ_JAGFPF010000945.1:0-823 GCF_025962695.1 Candidatus Symbiopectobacterium sp. NZEC135
TGAACCGTGTTGCCGCGCGCGGCAAAATTCACCGTTTCCAGCGGCGGCAGCAGCGTTTGCATCACGGGATCGAGCACCCAGGGCGCGGCAGTGCGTTCTGCTGCGGAGTGAGACTGCGCTGCCGCAAATTCCGCGGAAAACGTAGCGTGTGCTGCCGGTGAAGACGTTTGAGACAGCGCCGCAACGATTGCGCTTAAGGGCTGTTCCTGTTCCCGTTCATTCAATGCATCGGGCACGCTTGCCGACGAGGTGGTCAGGATCACCGGGGCCGGTGCCGAGTTATCTGGCGTTTCCGGCTGCGGCTCCACAGGGGCTTGCGCGACGGTCACATTGACCGCATGCGTGGCTTGCGCTTTGCCATCGCTGGCGGTGAGTACCACGGTAAACGTGCCTGATGTGGCGGGTGTACCCGAAATGGTGCGAGTTGCTGCATCAAAGCTCAGCCCGTCCGGCAAGCCGCTGACGTTCCAGGTCAACGTGTCGTTATCAGCATCGCTAAACAGGTTTTCCGGCAAGGTGTAGTGATAGGCGCTACCCGCTTGCAGTGCGCCCAGATTCAGCCCGGCTTGGTCGTTGTACACCGGAGCACTGTTATCCGGCTCGACATCAGGTGCTTGCGCTACCGTCACCGTGACCGCATGGCTGGCTTGCGCTTTGCCATCGCTGGCGGTGAGCGTCACGGTAAATTCACCAGACGCCGTAGGCGTGCCTGAAAGGGTGCGGGTTGCTGCATCAAACTTCAGCCCGTCCGGCAAGCCGCTGACGTTCCAGGTTAACGTGTCGTTATCGGCATCGGTAAACAGGTTTTGCGGCAAGGTATAGT
>NZ_JAGFPF010000947.1:0-822 GCF_025962695.1 Candidatus Symbiopectobacterium sp. NZEC135
CCCCCGCCGATGCCATGATTAACCCCAATCTGCGCGACTGCGCCTTTCCTTCCAAATCGCTGGCCGGCGTCGGTGTGACGTTTTACCTGATGATGGCGCTGTTTGTGCGTCTGCGCGACAGCGGCTGGTTTAGCCAGAAAGGGTTGGCGGAACCGAAACTGGCCGAACTGCTCGATTTGGTGGCGTTAGGCACGGTGGCCGACGTGGTGCCACTTGATGCCAACAACCGTATTCTGGTGTCGCAAGGGTTGAATCGTATTCGTGCCGGCAAGTGTCGCCCAGGCATTCGTGCCTTGCTGGAAATCGCCAACCGCGATGCCAGCCAACTGGTGGCAAGCGATCTGGGTTTTGCGATTGGGCCACGTCTCAATGCGGCAGGACGTTTGGATGATATGTCGATTGGCGTGGCGCTGCTGCTGTGTGATGACATCGTCGACGCGCGGATGCAGGCCAGCGATCTTGATGCGCTCAATCTGGCGCGGCGTGAAATCGAGCAGGAGATGCAGGCGGAAGCCATGCAACTGTGCGAAAAGCTGGAGCACGGCCTTGAACAACTGCCGCTGGGAATCGCCATGTATCATCCCGAATGGCATCAGGGCGTGGTCGGTATTTTAGCATCGCGGCTTAAAGAGCGTTTCCATCGCCCGGTGATCGCGTTTGCACCGGCGGGCGAAGGGGTACTCAAAGGCTCTGGTCGTTCGATTCCCGGTCTGCACTTGCGCGATGCGCTGGAGCGACTGGACACCCGCTATCCGGGGCTGATGGTTAAATTTGGCGGCCACGCGATGGCGGCGGGGCTATCGCTGGGAGAACATCAGTTTG
>NZ_JAGFPF010000946.1:0-822 GCF_025962695.1 Candidatus Symbiopectobacterium sp. NZEC135
AAAATAAACAGCTCGCGCGCCACTTTGATACAGTCGTATTGCGCCTGCATCAGCGATGAAAAATTGGCGACGCCCGCCCCGAAATCATCCAGCCACAGATGCTGCATTTCGGGAAACATCGTCAAGACTTCTTGCGAGAGTGCTCCCTGATTTTCCACGATTTCAAATCGCAGCCAGGGCATGGAGGCGATCAACTGCTTCGCTTCATGGCTCTGTTGTAACGCGTGCAACGTTTGCCCGTCCACATTGACTGACGCCAGAATGCCATCCTGAATAAAACGCGGATGCCAACGGGACAGAAGCTGCATTTGCTCAATCACCACCTGTAACCGCTCGCCCACATTGATACTGGCAAAATAGGTTTCAGGTGAAACAAACCGCTGCGGAAACGCTGGCGAAAACACAGCGGTAAGCAGCTCTATGGCTAACAGCTTGCCGCTGGTGCGGTAAATAGGCTGAAAGTTGTAGCGTCTTTGACAGTGATGCCAATAATGGCGTTCAAAAGCTGCCGCATCCCCAAGTTCAGAAGGCAGCGCCTGTATAACCCCTAAATTCCCCTGCTGCCCGATACATTTTGTCATAAGACCTGATGTGATACGTTGTTAGCTTGCTCATACTTAGAAAAATGGATATCGGCAAAGCCACAGAAAACTTTATTGGTTATTTGGCTTATTACGCTATTTTATGCGAGAGATGTCTGGGAAAGAGAGTGCTCGGCTACGCCGTTACGGGTATAATCCGCAGCTGGTTTTGCAAGGTATAGAGAAATGGCATTACTGATCACCCCTAAATGCATTAACTGCGACATGTGCGAGCCAGAAT
>NZ_JAGFPF010000949.1:0-821 GCF_025962695.1 Candidatus Symbiopectobacterium sp. NZEC135
GGAGATGCTGGTCGACGACGATCTCAAACTGGTGATGGCCCATGCTGGCGTAACGCCGCAGTGGGATCTGGCCACCGCGCAAATGTGCGCACGGGAAGTGGAAGCCATACTCAGCAGCGACAGCTATCCACTGTTTTTGGACGCCATGTACGGCGATATGCCCAATCACTGGAGCCCGGAACTGAGTGGTTTGCCGCGTCTGCGCTTTAGCACCAACGTATTCACCCGCATGCGCTACTGCTTCTCAGGCGGGCAGTTGGACATGATATGCAAAGAGGCACCGTCACAGGCACCTTCATTGCTCAAGCCGTGGTTTTACTTGCCCAGCCCGGTCGTAGAAGGGAATGCAGAAACGCCGGGCTACGCCATCGCATTCGGCCACTGGGCCTCTCTGGAAGGAAAGTGGACGCCGGATAACATTTATGCGTTGGATACGGGCTGCTGCTGGGGAGGCGAATTGACGATGTTGCGCTGGGAGGATAAGCGGATCTTTACTCAGCCGTCATTGGCACAAGGCATGGCAGCAGTCGGCGCAGAATAAGTAAAACACGCGCGGCCAGATTGCCCCGCGCGTGCGCCTATTCAGTTAACGCCGTTCGAGAATCTCAAAGCAATAGCTGTGCGAGTTCTTCTCATCAGCATCATGAAACTCGCTGAACACCGATGACCAGGCATCCGGTTCGTACTCCGGGAAATGGGTATCACCTTCCACTTCGGCGTCAATGTGCGTCAGATACAGACGTGAAGCCTGGGGCAGCATTTGCTGATAAATACTGCCGCCACCAATCACCATCACCTCTTCCGCCCCTTCGGCCGCTTCC
>NZ_JAGFPF010000950.1:0-821 GCF_025962695.1 Candidatus Symbiopectobacterium sp. NZEC135
AAACACGGCATTTCGCAGATGATAGAGAGCGGCCACATCCACATCAGCGGCCGCTACCGCGCCAATACGCTGGAACTGATGGTCGAGGATAATGCAGGCACCTATCAGCCGCCCACCGGGGGTGACGGTCTAGGCATGAATCTGGTCGACCGCCGCATCAAGGCGCGCTACGGCAACCGCTACGGCATTACCGTCGAGAGCGAAGCCGATACCTTTACCCGGGTGGAAGTGCGTGTTCCGCTGATTCAACCGAAAAAGGCGCTGGCAGATATCGAGCGTGCGGCGTAGAAGCGGTAATGGATTTCTGGGGTTGATTGACACCATCAGGCCCGCTTTATATCATTGTGTTAATAATTAACACAGGAGGCGCTATGGCCAGAACAACCAGTATCACTATTGGTGAACAACTTGACACCTTTGTCAGCCGGTTGATTGACAGCGGCCGTTACGGTTCGACCAGTGAAGTGGTGCGTTCCGCACTGCGCCTGCTTGAACAGCAAGAGTGTCACCTGGAAACACTGCGCAATGCTATTGATGCAGGAGAAAACAGCGGTGAAAGCGACCTGACGCTGCGTGAAATCGCCGCGCGAAAAAAACGGGAGCTAAATGTATAAGCTCTCTAATTTTGCAGTAGACGATTTTGCCAGAATCTATGGCTAGGAAAACGGAGACGCCGCGCGGCCTTCATCCCCGCCGGTAACATCCAGCGCATCACGTAAGCTATCCCCAAGGTAGTGACAGGCAGCAACCACCAGCACGATAGCGATCCCGGCGGGCAGCATCTGTTCCGGATGCACCATCATCACGTTTTTCGCCTCCCC
>NZ_JAGFPF010000094.1:0-9331 GCF_025962695.1 Candidatus Symbiopectobacterium sp. NZEC135
ATATTGATTGTAAAGCTGCGTTTTCATGGGGATATGCTGTTGACTACGCCGCTTATCAGCACGCTAAAAGCGCGCTATCCAGAGGCCGCTATTGATGTGCTGCTCTATGAAGACACTATCCCTATCCTTTCCAGGCATCCAGATATCCACCGGTTATACGGT
This sequence comes from Candidatus Symbiopectobacterium sp. NZEC135, assembly GCF_025962695.1. Taxonomy (NCBI): domain Bacteria; kingdom Pseudomonadati; phylum Pseudomonadota; class Gammaproteobacteria; order Enterobacterales; family Enterobacteriaceae; genus Symbiopectobacterium; species Candidatus Symbiopectobacterium sp. NZEC135. The sequence continues at coordinate 163 of NZ_JAGFPF010000094.1, forward strand.
TTGAAAAGAAAAACCACCGGCTCAATGGAGAAAATCAGTGATTTTCTCGCCATGCGCAACACACTCAAACGCAACCGCTATGACCTGATTGTAAATCTGGCCGACCAGTGGCCAATAGCGCTGCTGATTAAATCGTTAAACTGCCCATACAGCCTTTCCATCCAACGCGGAGGGGCCAGGCAGTCTCTGTGGCGCGCCTGTTTCACACGCTGTTTGGAACCAACGGGGCAGCATATCGTTGAGCAGAACTTCTCCTTGCTTGCCCCTTTGGATGTGCCAGAGGAAGACAGGACACGGCCGCTGTCGCTGCACTATGCCCCGGAAGATGCTGACCGCGTTTTCTCCCTCGCGCCAGAGTTAGCAGTAACGCCTTACGTGGTTATCCAGCCGACTGCCCGACAGTATTTTAAATGCTGGGATAACGATAAATTTGCCCAGGTGATTGATCATCTGAAGCAGCAAGGGTTAGAGGTCGTCCTTACCTGTGGCCCTGGTGCCGAAGATTTGGCGGTGGTGAATGAGATCCATACCCTGTGCGCGCACAAACCTACTCTGTCCCTTGCCGGTAAAACGCATTTTCTCGAACTGGCGGCGTTAATCGACAAAGCCGTACTCTATATCGGCGTCGACTCCGCACCGATGCACATGGCGGCAGCGCTCGCAACGCCAACGGTTTGCCTGTTTGGGCCGACGGATCACGTTAAATGGAGCCCTTGGTCATATAACCATATTGTTCTGTGGGCGGGAGACTACACCACCATGCCTGAGAGAGAGTATCTCGATAGGAATAAAAAATACCTGTCATGCATCCCTGCTCAGGACGTTATTCACGCCGCAGCAACGTTGCTTGCCGACCCTACGGGTGCTTCGCTAAATACCGCAGAAAGATAAGGAATTCTGCATGAATATTGCCTTCTGCTTGTATAAATATTTTCCGTTTGGCGGTTTGCAGCGCGATTTCCTCAGTATTGCTCAGGCCTGCGTCAGGCAGGGTCACCGTGTGCGAGTGTATGTCTTGTCCTGGCAGGGAGAAGAACCAGAGAATCTTGAGATTATTTTGGTGCCCACGGTGGGTATCAGCAATAACACACGGCATCAACGCTACAGTGAGTGGGTTCAACACCATCTGCAATTGCACCCTGCCGATCGCGTGGTGGGATTCAATAAAATGCCGGGACTGGATTTTTATTACGCCGCAGATGTGTGCTACGCAGAAAAAGTTGAGCAGGAGAAAGGATTTTTCTATCGCTTAATGCCGCGCTACAAGCACTATGCTGCGTTTGAAAAAGCAGTGTTCAGCCCAAGCGCGAAAACCAAAATGCTGATGCTGACTCAACGCCAGATTGCTGATTTTAAAAAACATTATGGCACGCAGGATGAGCGTTTTCTGATTCTGCCGCCGGGCATTGCGCTAGACAGAAAATATGACCAGCAGACACCCGACATTCGCCAGACCTTTCGTCATACGCAAAATATCCCAGAAAGTGCCCTGGTACTGCTGCAAGTGGGTTCAGATTTTAAACGTAAGGGCGTCGAGCGCAGCCTGCGCGCCGTTGCCAGCCTGCCGGAAGCGCTACGGGAAAAGGTCATTTTCCTGGTTGTCGGCCAGGATAAACCCGACCGTTATCAAACGCTGGCGGGTCAGTTAGGGATTGATAAACAGGTGCGTTTTTTCGCTGGACGTAGTGATGTTGCTGATTTTATGGCCGCCGCAGATGTGCTCCTTCACCCTGCACATCAAGAAGCCGCAGGCATTGTGCTGCTTGAAGCGATCACCGCCGGGCTACCGGTTATCGTCACCGAGGTGTGTGGCTACGCGTTCCATATTGAGAAGGCACAAGCAGGTCAGGTTATCGCCTCCCCCTTCAGCCAGGAAGCGCTGAACGCTGCGCTACATACGGCATTAAAACAAACGGAAACCTTGCATCACTGGTCAGAGAACGCCCGGCATTATGCCGATACGGAAGATCTTTACAGCTTACCGGAAAAAGCAGCGCTGCTGATTTCGGGCCAGGATCGTCACTAAATGAAAAGTGTCATTACGTTAAAAGAGCCGTTTGCCTCACTCTGGCAAGAACATGACCCCTTTGAAGAAGTCAAAAAACTGGATGGCGATGTTTTTCGCGCATTAGAGAGCCGCAAAACATTACGTTTTACGTTGGCCGGACGCTCTTGGTTTATAAAAGTACATCGCGGCACGGCATTGAAAGAGGCGCTCAAAAACCTGCTTTCATTGCGGCTGCCCGTATTGGGCGCCGATCGTGAATGGAACGCGATTCATCGCTTGCACAATCTCGGTGTAGACACCATGACGGGTGCTGCATTTGGCCAGCGGGGAGTAAACCCGCTACAGCGCGAATCCTTCATTATTACAGAGGATTTAAGCCCGGCCATCAGCCTGGAAGATTATTGCGCCAACTGGCCGAAGAATCCGCCAATGCTTGCCGAAAAACGGCGACTGATTCGCCGTGTGGCAGAAATGGTGAGAAAGATGCATGCCGGCGGCGTTAATCACCGTGATTGTTATATTTGCCATTTCTTGCTGCGCCAACCTTATCAACCTACCGATACGCAATTTACACTTTCGGTCATCGATCTGCATCGGGCGCAACTTCGCGAACGTGTTCCGCTGAGATGGCGTAATAAAGATCTTATCGGCCTCTATTTCTCCTCACTCGATATTGGACTGAGCAAACACGATCTTTTGTTTTTCCTGAAGATCTATTTTGATCATCAACCCTTGCGTACTACGCTGCGTCAGGAACAAGCGCTATTTCACGAAGCGTTTACCAAAGCAGAAAAGATTCGAGAAAGAACGGAGCGTAAGGCACTTTAACCCGAGTCCTGATTATCATTATGAATAATTGGCAATATCATGTATTTTGATAAAAATATAGTGATCGAAAAAACGTTCTCTTTCTTGTTCTCGAAAGAAACCACAGCATTGGATATCGCATACGGCACTGACAAAAATTTTCTGTACGGGTGTGCAATATCTATCGCATCATTGTTACTGCACAACAATGAGCAGCCCTTGGCGTTTCATATCTTTACAGATCGATTTACACCCGATGATGAAGCCAAATTTTGTGCCTTAGCGGAGCAATACAGCAGCAACATTAATGTTTATATCGTTAATTGCCAATGGTTAAAAAAGCTACCTAGTGATAAAAATTGGAGTTATGCCATTTATTTTCGCTTTATCGCTGCTGATTTCTTGTTTAATGTTACAAACAAATTCCTTTACCTTGACTCTGATATTATTTGTAAAGCACGAATTGATGAACTGATAACGCTAGACACACGGTACGTTATTGCGGCTGTAGTAAAAGACCGCGATCAGGCATGGTGGAAAGAAAGAGCAAATAAACTTGAGACACCAGAGATTGCCGAAGGCTATTTCAACTCAGGTGTTCTTTTGGTTGATCTCACTAATTGGCATTGCAAAGATATCAGTCAAAAAGCCATGTCCATGTTAAAAGATACACAGATACAAAAAATAATAACTTATCCTGATCAAGATATACTAAACATCTTATTAAAAAAACAAGTTCTGTATCTTGATAAAAAATACAATACCCAGTTTAGTATCAATTATGAACTAAAGGCACCCAAGGGACATTTTTATCCTACCCCAATAACTGACACCACCATTTTCATCCATTACATTGGACCAACTAAACCGTGGCATAACTGGGCAAGTTATCCTTGTACTGTTTTCTTCAATACGGCAAAAACGCATTCACCTTGGAAAGGCGTTAGTTTGGAAAAACCCTCCACAGCAAATCAACTCCGCTATAGCGCTAAGCATCAATTTAAGAAGGGTAAATATTTCATGTCCTTTATTAATTACTGTAAATACTTCCTTATGAAATTAACTTCAGTTATTTAAACATTGAGGCTTGAATTGAAAATACACGCACTCGTGGTCATGTACAATTCATCACTTTTTGAATCAGAAACAATTCAGCATTTGTTTAAAGCAAACGTAGAGAAAATATCATTAAAAATTATCATTTGGAATAACGGACCACATGAATTTGATAAAGACGATGTCTTTGATTTTTTAGATAAATGTAAAGAAAAAAATATTGATAGTGATATTTATCAAGACACTAGAAATATATCTTTAAGTAAGATATATAATTTTTTCGTTGATACATATTCAGATAGTGAGTATTTCACGATTTTTGACCAAGATACTCTAGTATCGGATGATTTCTTTATAAATATCAGAAATAATCAAGATTGTCATGTAATAATTCCTTTAATTTTTTCTCCGACAGAACCTGATGAGATCAGAAGCCCTAGCTATTTTGATCACAAACCGTTTCATCATGGTGAATTCAATTTAGGCGATTGTTATGCTGTTGGATCGTGTTTGACATTCTCCAACCATCTAAAAAATCTAATAGTTTCCAACGGAGAAAAGTGTTTTGATGAAAATTATGCATTTTACCGGGTAGACACTCAATTCTTTTTCCACATAAAAAAATTCAATTATTTGAAAGGGATATGTATTGGACAAATATTTCATCATCTATCAGAGAAAGATGACCCGAGTAAAATGAATCAATTTAAGAAATTAGAGATAGGTTACGATAAGCTTTTATCGCGCATACATAATAGAAGAAAATCATTTCTAAAAAATATATTGTATTGTGTAAGATTAAAATGCAAATATCGTATTAATATGAGAGGATTTATAAATCTCATCAGATGCGCCATCAACAAAAAGCACCCACGAACAATGCTGCATATAGAAAAAAATAAAAAAGTAAGTTATTCATCCACATTCATTAAAAATGATTGAGATGCCGAGGTTATAATGAAAATTATTTCTATTTCACGGATGGGCGGTGGACTCAATAACCAAAAAATGATGCTGCTTGGACTACTCATCACCGCTATTGAAAGTAACGCAGCGATCCAGATTCCACCGTTGATAAACTACGTTACTAATAAAAAAGACAACATCTTTAAAAAATATATCTATGGCAAATTAATATATCCTCTATTCCATCGATACATTCCTTTTTTTGACATGTTCGATCACGCATCATTCATATATTTCACCAATAAATATAATATTATTATATCGAAAGAGAAAGCTGATATTGAATATAAAAATGAAGAAATGTTCAAAAAGGGAAGTAATATTATAGATGAATATGTAAATAATGAAAATTATAACTATAACTCATTAATTTCAGACTTCTTTAAATTTCTAATTCCATCAAAATATATGAAAGAGAAAATTGATTTTTTTATTGATCAATCTCAACCAATTGATGCCGTTTGTCAACTTAGAATTGAAGATGATTGGCCACTCGATGTTAACGCGAGTTGGCAGGAAAAACAGGGAAGCACCAAACTCCCTTCGCAGCTTACTCGCAGTATGGTTATTTTTGAAAAAATTTACAATACTCTTCCGAGTTTAAAATATATATACGTCGCTTATGACAAAAATGGATTAAAGATCCCATTTACATCAATATCTGACACAGTGGACGAAAAATTTGGTTTTAAACTAAAAACTAAACATCCTTCAATGCTAAAAAGATCAAATCCCAAGAATGCATTGGAGGCATCAATCATTGACTTTGAAATTTCAGTATCTGTAGATATATATATTGGAACAGAAATGTCATCCTTCACTTTACTGTCCAATATTACAAAAGAAAATCGAGATGGCCATCCTCTACAACAACGTTATCATTACAACACTAAAAGGGATTATCTAACCATCTATGCAAACAAAACTTACCAATAACCCCCCAATAGTTATTAACACGTTAGTTGTATTATATAACTCGAAACTCAGTGATTCGGAAAGCATTCAATCAATTATAGCAGCACAAATTAACAGAGACTTTAAGATCATACTGACAATTTGGAATAATGGACCAACCCTTTTAGATGAGATAGATGTAAATAACTTTTCTTATATTTGCCATAGTAAAAAAATAGAATTTAAAATATACCAAGACATCAGAAATGTCTCTTTAAGCAAGATTTATAATAGTTTGATAAAATCGCTAGATTTTGATTTTTTTGTTACATTCGATCAAGACTCGATAATCAGAGATGATTATTTTTCTCTGATTATCCAAAACAGAGAACATGATGTTATATTCCCTAAAATTATTCTTGATAAAATTACCGTTCAAAATACAACGTTCGATAGCCCTACATTTAATGCAGCAGAGACAAAGGCGATCGGATCTGGGTTATGCATATCTAGACACATAGCAGAAAAGACAATTTCATTATTTGGTAGCGTTTTTGATGAACGTTTTGCATTTTATTTTGCAGATTTTAGTTTCTTCTCACGCATCAAAAAAATAGGTTATGTCTCTGGAAAGCAGGTCGGTGAGATGCATCATCAGATCAGTGGCATTGCCGCTTATACCCAAATGAGTGAGCATACCAAGTGTGAAGCCGGTTATGGCAGAGTTTTATTGAGATATATCGAAAAAAATAAAAGTAATCCTATTAAAAATACCCTTTATTGTGTGAAATTTTGGATAAAATCACAATGCCAACTAAGAAGTTTTCTGAAAATCATGAAATGTATGATATTGAAAAGACATCCACGTTCCATGTTTGATGTTTGCCTGAAAAATGTATTGACGCATGAAACAGACAATCATGGTCAAAGTCATCTTTGACCATAATAATATCAGAACATATTATTTACAATACTTATCGGCAAACGCTTTCACCTGTATTTTGAACTTCAGCTTTTCTTCAAGGATTGATTTTCTGTACTCTTTAAATTGCGAAAAATGATGAGGGAAATCATCGAAGATCTGCAATATTATGTTAGTGACATCTTTATTTCTGGATAAACTATAGTCTTTTATTTTGTACTCACTCGCTGTTGGAATATCAATATTGTTTTTCGCACTTCCTCGCATTCCTGTAATAATACAGCAACCAGCCATTGCGGCTTCACGCGGGAATCGATCTTTTCCAGGGTGCCCACCAAAATCGATATACACCTTGCTTTTTCCTAGCAGGGACTTAACTTGTAAAGGTGTCATTTTCTCAATAGGAACAAACGAGATACCTGGCGAATTTTTTATTATATCATTGGTAATTTCAACACCTTTTCTTGGGTTATAAGCAACAATATTTTCCTTTTCTGACAATACAGTATCAGATATAACATTTTTCAAATGTACTTCGTTTAAATAGTCAGTCAAAAAAGAAGATTCAATCCCAAACTTTTCCAAATAACTTCGTGCGTACTCACTTTGCACCAGATGGGTATATTTCTTTAGACTGCTAATACCTTTTCGCTTGCCTTTGATAATCATTTTCATATGATTCATTTTTTCTGCAAACGTCAGCGGTAATTCTGCACCATAATAGTTATCAACTGAGAGCCACCAAATACATATTTGACTATCTTTGAAGAACTTCATCAATTTAGTAACCGGCTCAGGTATAACGACAATCGAGTCTTTAGAATAATCTTTTGAATAATTGGCCACTTGAATATTATAATTTTTATATGCATCAGGGATTGTAAATTCCCGTCTAAATGGGAAATACAAAATATATGCATTAACGCCCTCACTCCGTAGGGCATCAACGAGCTGATGCAACACTTCCGGACCGCCTGTTTCAGCATCTCCAGGGCAACAAACAAAAACTTTTTTGGACATCGCTTCCTCCCCTAACTAGGGTTACCTGATATTTATAGTAAAGTCTTAAATTATATTATACTCTCACCATTATGTAATAACACATTGAAAGCCTGTATACTCCAAGTCCCAATATCCATACTACCAATCACATTTAATATATTTTGAAAGTTAATATAAATCGAGTCTAATAGATGAAACTAACAAAAAAAAATCTGGAAACTTATGATTACCTTATCGTAGGCTCAGGTATTTTCGGTGCTGTGTGTGCTTATGAACTAAAAAAAACCGGAAAAAAAATACTTCTGATTGAAAAACGCGATCATATTGCTGGCAATACCTACACAGAGAATCAAGATGGTATCAATGTACATAAATATGGCGCACATATATTCCATACAAATGATAAAGAGATATGGGATTACATCAATCAATTTGCTGAATTCAATCGTTTCACCAACTCGCCACTAGCGCTGTATAAAGGAAAACTCTTTAACCTTCCCTTCAATATGAACACATTCTATCAAATGTGGGGAACGTTAACACCGAAAGAAGCGCAACAAAAAATTGCTGCTCAGCGTAAAGAGGTTGAAAACTTAGAACCAAGCAACCTAGAAGAACAAGCGATATCTTTAGTAGGCCGAGATATTTATGAAACATTGATAAAATCATACACTGAAAAACAATGGGGAAGAGATGCAAAAGACCTCCCCCCTTTCATCATTAAACGACTACCGGTAAGATTTACTTTTGATAACAACTACTTCTCAGATAGATATCAAGGTATTCCTATTGGTGGCTATACACAAATTATAGAAAAAATGCTTTCTGGTGTGGATATTTTTCTGCAAACTGACTTTATCAAAGATAAAGACTTTTATATTCAAAATGCAAAAAACATCATTTACACTGGGCCAATTGATGAGTTCTATGATTACCAACATGGCGCTCTTGAGTATCGAACATTACGTTTTGAAAATGAGTGTCATCCAATTGAAAACTTCCAAGGTAATGCTGTAATAAATTATACGGATGACTCTGTCCAGTATACCAGAATTATTGAACATAAGCATTTCGAGAATGCAGTCACACCGCACACAATCATCACCAAGGAATTCCCCATGGAATATAAACCAGGAGATACGCCATATTATCCCATCAATGATCAGGTCAATATGGACAGATTAAAACTGTATAAAAAACTGTCAAACGAAGAAAGTAACGTTATCTTTGGCGGTCGCCTAGCAGAATATAAATACTATGACATGCACCAAGTAATCTCTGCTGCACTATACACAGTAAGAAAAATCATTAATAATTAGCAAAAGCTGGTTTTCCGGTATAAACATACTGGTATTTAATTCTTCGACGTCATGTTAAGCAAGAAGAATCTAGCATAAACTCATAGCCTAACCTCTATCAACACGATAAAATTCATCCCAGCGATAACTCTAAAATAGCCAATGCCAATGCTACAAACCCTTTACACCATCTTGCTTTACCTCATTCAACCATTA
>NZ_JAGFPF010000948.1:0-821 GCF_025962695.1 Candidatus Symbiopectobacterium sp. NZEC135
ACCCGGAGCAGTACACCTGGATTTTGAAGATCTTGAAAACCCGCAAACCGGGAGAGACGGAACCCTACTGCCGGGATGAACTGTTTCGCGACTAAGTCGCTTTCTTGCCAACGCGGCGGTAGCAGGCGTGAGCCTGTTACCGCGTATTCTGTCGTGTCCTCTGCTGTCCCCACCGTTAAATTACGTGTTTTTTTTAATTATAATAAAAATATTTTAACGTAACCCTCAAGTGTTTCAATAACATGTCGATAACCTTAACGCATTGAGCGTTACACAAGTATGGACAATTACGGCCCGCAGGTTGACTTGCGCGGTTTTCACGCAAGGAAGCATGGATTTGGTTCACACCGATGAACCCCTAATCATTACCTTTCCAGGGCTGATATTATGAATTTTATCCGCGATACCAAAATAAGAACCATGCTGGTGCTTATCCTGATCCTGTTTTCCTTGCTGTGGGGCGGCGTTTCGGCGTTCGCACTCTACTCGCTGAGCCAACTAAACGATGAAATTGATCTCACCAACGTACAGCAAATTAACGGCGACATTATCAACGGTGCCAGCGGTCAATATTATCGTGCAAAAAGTGCATTGGACCGCGCTGCTGAAGCCAAAACCGGTAACAATCCCACATTACTCGCTACGGAATTGCGCACGGCAGAGGAAGAGTTGGCCCGTTTAAAACAAGGGCTGGAAACGTTTAAGGTGACCGATCACGCCAATATCAATAACGTTACGGTAGATGAGATCTATAACAGCTCCTATCGGCTGTACAGTCAGGCCATGGTCCCGATGTATGAGGCGTTGAAAGGCGATCGCGC
>NZ_JAGFPF010000951.1:0-819 GCF_025962695.1 Candidatus Symbiopectobacterium sp. NZEC135
CTGTACGGTAACCAGCCAGAGAGCAGCAAGGAAGGTGCCACCCGACGCACCAATTTCACGCTGTCCGGCCCGTTAGCCGGTGAAGCACTCACCATGCGCATGTACGGCAATATCAATAAAACTGACGCGGATGACCCGAACATTAACCATAATCAGAACGGTTCCTACGCGGCGGGCCGCGAAGGGGTGCGCAATCGTGACATCAACACCCAACTGTCATGGAAACTGTCGCCGCAGCAGATGATCGATTTCGATGCGGGCTACAGCCGTCAGGGCAATATCTATACCGGTGACACTCAATTCAGCAGTAGCCAGGCAATACCTCAGGCGCTGGCAGAAAGTGGCGCAGAAACCAACCGCATGTATCGCCAGAACTACGCGCTGACCCATAACGGCATTTGGGATTGGGGGCAATCACGCGTTGGCGTTGCCTACGATCACACCAACAATACCCGTCTGGAAGAGGGGCTGTATGGTCGTTTTGAAGGCTCGATCACCGATCCGGGACGTTACAACACCAGCCGACTGGATAACTACCGCGTTAATGGCGAAGTGAATATTCCGCTGGAACAATGGGTCGAGCAGACGCTGACGCTGGGTGCCGAATGGAACCGCGAGCAGTTAAATGACCCGGCCTCCAGTTCGTATACCGACAATTCAGGTGTGACACTGCCAGGATCGTCGATCGATCCCAGCCAGCGCAGTAGCAAGAATAGTGCGGATCTGAGCGCGGTCTATCTGGAAGACAACATTGAAGTGGTGCCTGGAACCAAAGTGATCCCTGGGTTGCGTTTTGATTATCATAGCCGTTTTGGCAGC
>NZ_JAGFPF010000952.1:0-817 GCF_025962695.1 Candidatus Symbiopectobacterium sp. NZEC135
GAAAGGACGTAAACATGGAACTCACCACCCGTACTATCCCTGAACATAAGCACATTGCTTTAGTGGCACACGACCACTGTAAGCAGGCTCTGCTGGATTGGGTGAGTACACACAAGAACACGCTGTCCGAACACCACCTTTACGCGACAGGCACTACGGGAAATCTGATCCAACGCACCACCGCGCTCCCGGTCAAGAGCATGCTAAGCGGCCCGATGGGGGGAGACCAGCAGGTCGGTGCCTTGATTTCGGAAGGAAAAATCGATCTGATGATCTTCTTTTGGGACCCACTGAATGCGGTTCCACACGATCCTGACGTCAAGGCCCTGCTGCGCTTGGCAACCGTTTGGAATATTCCGGTCGCAACCAACCGTTCCACCGCCGACTTTTTGGTTAACTCCGCCCTTTTTAAACAGCCCGTTGAGATCGCCATTCCAGATTACCAACGCTATCTGAATGAGCGTCTGAAGTAACGCGGCGCGTTCAGCGCTACCCGGTTGTTGGTAGCGCTGTTGTTAAGGTTTTCTCTGTAGCGGCACACCGACACGCTGTAATTGCTCAACAAAGACTGACGGTGCGTCTCGATCGTAGAGTAACCAGACCCGGTGTTTCGCTCGGGTTAGCGCTACATACAGCAAACGACGTTCTTCCGCATCAGCAAAAGGTTCCGGCTGGGGCAGCAAGACCTGCTCCAGCAAACTTTCGCGAGACAAGGCTGGGAAACCCTCTTTGCCATCATTCAATCCCACAATCACCACATAGTCAGCCTGTTGCCCCTTGCTGGCATGGATAGTCATAAAATCAATAGCCAGGTTTG
>NZ_JAGFPF010000953.1:0-817 GCF_025962695.1 Candidatus Symbiopectobacterium sp. NZEC135
CACTAAACTGTCCTTTTAACGACAGTTTGCCACTCACCGTTTGCGGCAACGCAAACGCTACTGTCAGCGGCTCGATCTGTACATTCTCAATAGCAGGTTGCAGGGTGATTTTCGGCGTTGCCTTTGCATCCATTTTTCCGGTCAGAGCAATACGCCCGCCGTTAAGCTCGCTCTGCAATGAGGAAAGGGTGAACACACCAGCCTGATTGACCGCGTTGAGGTTCACCTTGCTGAAGGTCAGGCCACGGTAGATAAGCGTGTCTGCCTGCAATGCCAACCGCGCGCTGAACGATTGCCATAAGGCATCCCCTTCACTCAGCCCACGTTCCGTCGATACTACCGGCGTAACGGTCTTGATCGCCACAGGCGTAGCGTTCTGCGTTTGTGACGTTGGCGCACTTCCCAGTAGTGCATCGAGATTTAGCCGCGCCGCGTTGATATCCAGCGTATATTCCGGGTGTTCACCCAGGGTTGCCGCCGCATTCCCGCTCAGTTGGCTGTCGCTCGCCGCTAACGTGAACTGACTTACCGTGACCTTTTCTGGCTGGGCCGTGCCAGCAGCCTGCTGATAACTGGCTTGAAGGCTACCGCTGCCGCTGATGCCACCAGAGGGAATACCCGCGCCTTGAAGTTGGTATTGGAATTGCTCGATGGTTGCATCTATTTGCTGTGGATAGTGCTGCATATCCAGATTTGCCTGAAGTGACACCGCAAGGTCACGCTGATCGCGATTAATGCGGCTGGTCAGTTCCAACGCTAGCTGGCGCTCGCTGCTCTGTTCCAGCGTGAGGTTGATGTCGCGCACGTTGAGCTGTTC
>NZ_JAGFPF010000954.1:0-816 GCF_025962695.1 Candidatus Symbiopectobacterium sp. NZEC135
CAGCCGCCAGGTATTCGCCTCTGGCAACAGCGCACCGTCAGAGCCTATCGACTTCACCTCAGCCCCCAACCCGTGCCCATACAGCAACGCAGTCTTGGATGAGCCTTCGCGCACGCCATAGAAACTCTCATTGTGTAACCCCAACAGCGCGTGGACCCCGTTGTTAGCAGCATCGCCTTTCACCAGATGGTTATCCACATCGCGCCGCGCATCGTTATCTTTAGCACGCATACCGCTGACCATCAGTTGAACCGGCCCCTGAAAATGATTGAGGCTGAGAATGTAATTCTGCGCTGTATTCTCACTGTTCTCGATGTCCCCGAAAGTGCGGCCATAAACCGAGAAATTGCTATGCGCGTTCTCATCCAAGCGCATATCGTAGATACCCGCGCCGGTCCCTGCGAGGAATACCACATCGGAATCAATCCAGTGGATATCGAAGTTATCGCGATCGAAGCGTTTCCCCGCCCATACCGTGCTGTCTTTAAACGCCCCGGTGAACGTCGGCAAATGGCCCAGTTCGGTAAACGCCTGACGCAGATTGAGATCGCTGCTGGATGCCGTCCAGTCGTTATAGCTGCGCTGTCCATCGGCCAGCATCACCTTGAATCGGGTAGTGGCACCGCTCGCCAATGTCTGTTTATGTTCAAGGTTTAATTCAACGTAGGTATCCGGCTCGTTGCCCAGACGTCCGACATGACCGCCAGTTTCTCCCGCAGGCGTCACCGAGGGGCCACCTTGCGTTTTTGCCGCTGAATTATTCATCAACAGGCCGGAGCGCGCATAGCCATGAAATTCGAAACCGCCGTTGTCACT
>NZ_JAGFPF010000956.1:0-816 GCF_025962695.1 Candidatus Symbiopectobacterium sp. NZEC135
ATCGCTCTGCGTCTCCAGCGCCAGCCGTGCACGATAGTCGCGAAACCAGGCGTCAAACGTCACCCGGTCGATAAACAGGTCGCGCAGTGGCGAATCGGCGCTCTGCACTTCGGTGTCACTCAGCAGGCGGAAGGTGCGGGTATAGTCGCTGCGCTCACGCGCCATCAAATTCAGCAACCCCACCAGCAGATCGTTATCGCTGGCATCGGTATCGAAAAAACCCAGCTTGGCGCGCATCAGTTGGCCAAAATGCGCCATCAGGGCCGGTTCATAGCAACCCAGTGCGGTTTCCAGTGATTCCACTGACAACAACCCCGAGAGTGCCTGCGCTAAGCGATGCAAATTCCACAGCGCCACCGCAGGCTGGTTATCAAACGCATAACGACCGTTGTAATCGGAGTGATTGCAGACAAAGTCAGGTTGATAGTCATCCATAAAACCGTAGGGACCATAATCAAACGTCAGGCCCAGGATCGACATATTGTCGGTGTTCATCACGCCGTGGGCGAACCCCACAGCCTGCCAATGGGCGACCATGCGCGCCGTGCGTTCGACAACATCGGTAAACCACAGCGAGTAGCGCTGTTCGTCGTGCTGCCACTGCGGCCAGTGGTGTGTGATGGCGAAATCAGCCAGTTTTTTCACCTGCTCCGGCTGACGCGCATAATAAAAATGCTCAAAATGGCCGAAACGCAGATGGCTTTCGGCAACACGCATCAGCATCGCGCCCCGCTCCTGCCGTTCGCGCTGAACGGGTTCATCGCTGGTAACGATCGCCAAGGCGCGCGTAGTAGGAATGCCCAGATGATGCAGTGC
>NZ_JAGFPF010000955.1:0-816 GCF_025962695.1 Candidatus Symbiopectobacterium sp. NZEC135
CTGACGCGGCAGAGTGAACTGGACCCGATCTGCACCAACAAAGCCTTTATCTCTGCGGCGGGGGTCGATATCAAGCGGGGAGCGACCTGTTTTAATTTTGCCGAACTGGATATCAAACACCGGGCGATGGCGCTATCGCAGCGCACTATTTTGGTGGCCGACAGCAGCAAATTTGGCCGAATACAGCCTGCCGCTATCGGCGCATTGACGCAGTTCGACACGCTGGTGACCGACTGCGCCCCGCAGGGCACTTATCAGGATTTCACGCTCGACAACGGCATCATGCTGATCTATCCCGGCTGTTAAAACCAGCCGCCGAACCATTTGGTCAGGGTTAGCCATACCGCATCCCACAGTCGCCCGAACAGGCCAGCTTCCGGCACCTCATCCAGCACCACCAGCGGCCTCTGGGCGATCACTTTGCCATCCAACTGGAAATCCACCGTGCCGACCGCCTGATTTTTCGCCAACGGTGCCTGTAAATGTGGCGACGTCAGGGTAAAGCTGGCTTTCAGATTGCGCATTTGCCCTTTTGGCACCGTGAGGGCGACATCGTCAGCAACCCCCAGCCGCGCTTCACTCTGTGCGCCGTACCAGACACGCTGAGTGGTAAAGGTAGTATTGCCCTGAACCGGCGTGACCGTTTCGAAGAAGCGGAAACCCCAGGTCAGCAGCTTTTCGCTGTCGCGGAAACGAATGGCATCCGTCGGTGCACCCAGCACCACAGAAATCAACCGCATGTTGCCTTCCGTCGCGGATGCCACCAGATTGTGCCCGGCACCGCTGGTGTGTCCGGTTTTGATACCGTCGACATTC
>NZ_JAGFPF010000957.1:0-813 GCF_025962695.1 Candidatus Symbiopectobacterium sp. NZEC135
CGATAAAGGAGTTTTCCATGCCCCTGTCATTTTCTGTAGTAAGCCCCGGTGAAATTCGTTTTGGTCGCGGTGAAGCCGCGGGCGCCTCCACCTGGCTGGCCGCCCGCGCCCGGCACGTTCTGCTGGTTCAGGGTGCCAACCCGCAACGTGCCGCTTTTCTCGTCGAGCGGCTCCATGCGGCACAGGTGCGCGTCAGCACGTTCACGGTCGCTCACGAGCCCACGCTTGCCGACATAGAGCAAGGGGTCGAACTCGCCCGGCAGCGTGGCGTAGAGGCCGTTATCAGCCTGGGCGGCGGAGCGGTTATCGATGCCGGTAAAGCGATCGCTGCTCTGGTCAAGGCACACGGGCCGCTGATTGACTATCTGGAGGTGGTCGGCAATGGCCGAATCTTGGAGTCAGCCCCGCTGACCTTCGTTGCGCTGCCCACCACCGCCGGAACCGGTGCCGACGTGACCAAAAATGCCGTCATCAACGTTCCGGCACACCGTCGCAAAGCCAGCCTGCGTGATAACCGCTTGCTGCCAGACCTCGCTATCATGGACCCAGCCCTGACAGACCATACGCCGCGCAGTGTGACGCTCGCCTCGGGACTGGACGCGCTGACGCAGGTGATTGAACCTTATATATGCAATCGCGCTACGCCTTACACGGATGCGCTGTGCCGTGCCGCGATCCCACAGAGCATCAACGCATTAATGCAATTGATGAAACAAGAGTGTCCACAGAGTCGGGATACTCTGGCGTGGGTAAGCCTGTGTGGCGGTCTGGCACTGGCAAATGCCGGGCTTGGCGTGATTCATGGCTTGGCAG
>NZ_JAGFPF010000961.1:0-795 GCF_025962695.1 Candidatus Symbiopectobacterium sp. NZEC135
GATTATCGCCATGTGTGGGTGGTTGGGGATCTTCATGGCTGCTATCAACAATTGAAGCAGCAACTGATTGCACGAAAATTTGATGAACGTTGTGATCTGCTGATTGCTGTCGGCGATCTTATCGATCGCGGCCCGGACAGCCCTGCGTGTCTGGCTCTGTTGGATGCGCCCTGGTTCATTTCGGTGACAGGCAATCATGAGTGTATGGCGCAAGCGGTGTTGCAAGGAGAGAGTAGCGATTGCATGGTGGTGGCTGGTATTTCGACTTGAGTCCGGTACATCGTCATTCCATCGATCGACTGATCCATCTGTCGGCGTCATTGCCGCATGTTCTGGAAGTCAACGTGCAAACGCGCCTTTATGTTATTGCTCACGCGGATTATCCGTCTGCTCGTTATGGTTTGGATCTACCGGTCGATGTGGATGACGTCGTGTGGGGGCGTACGCGGTTGCGCCAAGCCCAGGCTGGCGACTATCAACGGATCGAGGGGGCTGATCGTTTTATCTTCGGACACACGCCGCTTAAAAAGGTGTGCGCGTATGCCAATCAGATCTATCTCGATACGGGGGCCGTGTACGGTGGATCCCTTTCCATGGTGCGCTTGCGCTAGCAGGATGCCTTTTCTGCGCTTTGCTTGCTTTCTTGCATGCCCGGTTATCCCTCTTCGCGCTATTTAACCCTGTTCACGCTGATATTCTCGTTCGAGATAGCGCCGTGGCGTGATTATTATCGCCCAATGAACAAAATGCTGTTCATACTGCAACCTCTCTAAGGTAGCATCAGGAGGCAATGTT
>NZ_JAGFPF010000962.1:0-802 GCF_025962695.1 Candidatus Symbiopectobacterium sp. NZEC135
CGAATGCTTCTTTTTGTAAATCCACAATCCAAACGGAAAGTTCAATATGCCTCTTGGCGATATCCAGGGTTTTCGCCAGGTTACGGATATATTCAACCTGCTCAGGGCTTCCCCGCACTAAAAGGCTATTGGTTCCCGGCTCGGCAATAACATTCACTTCACTGGCATTATGTGAAATATTCGACGTGGCCATCGCATCTTCATGAGCATAGCTGTCGAGCAAATCCTGCGGCAGATCGGAGGTCATGCTTCTCCCTGCTGTCGGACCGGTGCTGATAATTTTATTAATTACCGTCGAAATACCTGGAATGACGATTTTTTCATCCCGGTATTTAAATGAACGGTCCTCTACAAAGGTGTTGTGTAACTGAATGACGGCAATACTCTCCCGCCCGTCAAACGTATCACTTTTTTGATCGAGATATTTCGCCGTACTGGTGATCAGGTCGACATAGATTGGCGGACCAGACACATAAAAAGTGGCATTGCGATTATCCGAGCGCAGAGGGAAACGGGGATCGTGCAAACCTGAATTCTTCAAAAAGCTTTCAACCACGCTGAATGAAGTATTACGTAAAACGATAACCGCATTACGCATTTCCGTTGCGTCATAGACATAAATAGCCTGGCCATCACTGTACCAAATCAGCCCCAGCTGCTCGGATACCGATACCAGCACATCCTGCGGACGACTCAGATCAAACTCACCGGTGACTTTCTTACGTGCCGCCAGCTTACTTAAAATGACGGGTTTTCTCATCGCCGCAGAGATGGCATCAAAAATGCCATTCACACTCTCCTG
>NZ_JAGFPF010000095.1:0-8638 GCF_025962695.1 Candidatus Symbiopectobacterium sp. NZEC135
GATTAATCGTTGGGGGGGATGCGGAACCCCTTCAACGAAATAACAAACATCCCTGCTTTCTTGCTGATCTTTGCACCTTGTGCACACCAGGCATCAGCGATTCTAAAAAAATCGTCGGTAGTCACGGAATAATCAAGAAGCACTTTGCTGGTGGTGCCGGAAGCGAGCAACTTTTCAGCTTCACTCGTGCTTTTGGCATGAATGGTTATCATTTTTTCATCTCCAAATGGCCGTGCCGCTATTATGTGTATAAATGATGACACTATGATGACAGGAGGGGGCGTGCGTATTAAATAAAAAAGCCAGCGTGTCGCTCGCTGGCTCGATAACTGAAGATTAACGGGGGAAGGTTATCCGCGCAGACGTGCTGCAACGGCAGCAACGCGTGCTCCGTATTGTTTCGCGGTTTCCAAATCACCGGAGGGAATATCATCTGCCGGGCCATCGGAAGGGGATTGCACCAGAAGGCCTACTGAGCCACCCAGGTTATTAACATCGGCGCGTGTCGCCGTTTTGGTGTTAGCGGGCAGTAAGCCCAGGCTCACCCACAGACCACCGTGTTGAGATGCCAGGGTTTGCATCCAAATCAGGCTAACCTGTTTGTCACCGTTCAGGCTGGCGCTGTTGGTAAAGCCGCCAAAAACCTTATCCTGCCAGGCACGAGTAAACCAGGCTTTAGAAGAAGCATCTGCGAATTTTTTAAACTGCCAGGGCACCGACCCCATGTAGGTGGGCGCACCAAAAATGATGGCATCCGCAGCGTTCAGCGTTTCCCACTCTTCAGCTGTAATATCGCCATTTTCATCGACGGCGATGCGCGTTGCATCAGCACCTTGTGCAACATATTCTGCGACGCGTTGGGTGTGGCCATATCCTGAGAAATAAACAACAACAGTCTTACTCATGTTCACTTTTCCTTTCATCAGTAATAACAGGGGCGGAGGCGATGGTTTCGTAAGCGATTGAAGAAAGCATCAGTTTTCGATGGAAAGATAGTATATATGGTATACTGCGTTGACAAGAAGGCACCTGAACGATACCAGGTTTCCTGGAGGATACTATGCAAATACATCCCATTGAGGGCGATGCCACATCCGGTTACAGCGTCTATTCATCGCACTGTCCAGCACGACAGTTTTTGGAGCGGCTAGCAGACAAATGGACCATACTGATTATTGGTCGTTTAAAGTCAGGTGAGACGCGTTTCAATCAATTACGGCGGGATATCGACGGCATCACCCAGAAAGTATTGTCGCAAACGCTGAAAAAGCTGGAGCGGGACGGCTTGGTTGCCCGTCGTGTATTTGCCACGGTTCCGGTTACCGTAGAGTATTCACTGACGCCAGTTGGGCTGACATTGGTGGAGACGTTCGAGAGTTTGGCGCACTGGGCAGAATCCAATATTGAATCAGTGCGGTTGGCACAGGCACAGTATGACCGTTTACACGCTGTGAGCAGTAGCTAAAGACGACGTTGAGGGTATACGCCGTGAAAGTGAATGATATCGTTACAGTAAAAACCGACGGCGCAGAGCGACGGGAAGGCACGGTGTTAGCGGTAGAACCGTTTCTCGAAGGGACGATGTACCTTGTTGCCTTGCCGGACTACCCGGCGGGAATTTGGTTTTTTAATGAAGAAGAAAACCCGGAAGGCATTTTTGTGGAACGGAAACAGGAAGGCGCGGATCGCTAGTGGGGCAGGTCTGCAAGCAGACCTGCCCGGCCAGTAAGCGGGCGGTTAGAACGTTTCCCAATGCTCGCTGCTGTTAGTGGCTTTCTTATTGCCTAGCGGCAGCGCTGCTGGTGCACTTTTGGCTGATGCCAGCGTATACGGCGCGGGTGTCGGTGCTGCACGCTGTTCCTGCAACTTGAACACGGCCACGGCGCGTGTCAGCAGTGCAGCCTGTTCTTCAAGCGAAGAGGCGGCTGCCGTTGCTTCTTGCACCAACGCGGCGTTCTGCTGTGTGACACTGTCCATCTCGGCAATCGCTTGTCCCACCTGACCAATACCACGGCTTTGTTCATCAGAAGCGGACGCGATCTCCCCCATAATGTCGGTCACATTGGTAACGGCATCAACAATCTCTTTCATGGTTTGCCCAGCCTGATCGACGAGTGTCGAACCACTGCTCACCAGCGATACCGATTCAGAGATTAATGTTTCAATCTCTTTTGCCGCCTGCGCACTACGCTGTGCCAGACTACGAACTTCGCTGGCGACCACGGCAAAGCCCCGGCCTTGTTCACCGGCCCGCGCTGCTTCGACGGCTGCGTTCAACGCCAGAATGTTGGTTTGGAAGGCGATACTGTTAATCACGTTGGTGATTTCAGAAATCTTGCGCGAACTACCGGAAATGCTATCCATCGTTTCAATAACATTAGAAACGATATTGCCACCTTGTTTGGCTTTATTAGAGGCGTTGGCCGCCAACTGGCTGGCGTGGTGTGCGTTTTCGGAGTTCTGCTTAACGGTTGCCGTCAACTGTTCCATACTGGCGGCCGTTTGTTCTAACGCAGCAGCCTGCTGCTCAGTACGAGATGACAGGTCCGTGTTGCCGGAAGAGATTTCGGTGGAACCCTGATAAATGGAATCAGCGCTTTCACGCACGGTGGCAACGGTGTTGACCAGTGAGGCCTGCATGTGTTGCACATTATTGCCTAACGTGCCGATTTCATTCGAGCCGTAGTTCACCGAGTGCTGTGTGAGATCGCCTTGGGCAATGCGTTGAATACGCGCTACCAGTGCGTTCATCGGACGGATCAAGGCACCACGCAGGAACGTGAAGGTCAGCAACGAGAGCAACAGGGCGATACCGAAGCTGGCCCCCATCAGAGCATACCCTAAGGTGGCGTTCTCAGTGGCTATCTTATTGAGTTGCTGCGCACGCTCGGTGCGGTAAGCGACCGCGTCCAGTAACGGTTTGTTATAGTTAGCATCAAGAACGCGAACTTCTTCGGCCTCATGACTCAGGACTTCTTCGAACAGACCATCCTTTGCCGACGCCATCATGGGGGTAATACCTTGTTTGATATAGTCTTCGTACGCTTTGGTTAATCCGGCATCAAGCGAAATATCATACTCGGTTTTTATCGGGCGATTTTCATACAGCTGAAAGGCTTTTTGTGATTGCTCTACGCGTTGCGCTGCTTGCTTCAGGTTTTCATTGTAGACCGCGGAGTCACCGATACGTGCAGCGGACGACGCCTGAATCAGGAGCAGACGCGCGGTGCGTAGGTGATTGGAACTGTTGGAAAGCCCCATCCGGATGTCGATTTCTTGTGTGACGTCGGCGAGGTATTGATTGCTGCGTGCCAGAAAATAGCTGGAAGTCCCTATCGACACGGCGAACATCAACATGATGCCGCCAAGAATGATAACGAATAAAGGCACTAAGCGTAAATTATTCAACACACCTGTTTTCCCCTGCTGCTCAGATTGTGAAGTTATTTTCATGTCCATTCGCTCATTTTTCAGGAAAAGTGATTACAATTTACCAAACAACAAGACACATCACGCATCTTTGGTATTCAGCACCCTTACAGTAACAACGAGTGTTCCTTTTAGTCGTAACCAATATAAAAGATAATCGGCCTATAGTGAAAAATCTTAATTGTAGTCGTCGGGATCTCGATCACAATTTTTGCTTTTTAAAACGTATTTTCATTTTGGTTGCTGATAAAGTAGCTTGTGAAATTTCGTAACGTCGCTGTAAAACAAATTGTTGTAAAAAAATAAATGCCGATCCGCCTACTTTTATTGCATCAGTGGGCTGTTTCTATTGGAGTCTTTTTTGAAGAATACAACTGCATTTTTTACCAATGAAAAAATAGTTTTTGCGCTGGCAACCCTATGCTGCCTGTTGTGGGGAAGCGCCTACCCGGCTATCAAAAATGGCTATGCCTTGTTCCTGATAGAAGAGGGGGATATCGCTTCAAAGTTGGTGTTCGCAGGTTACCGTTTTGTACTGGCGGGCGGGTTGTTGCTGCTGTTAGCAATGGCGAGTGGCAAGGCGATTGCGCGGTTCAAGCCAGGACAACTCCGGCAATTAGCAGTGCTCGGGATCACACAAACAACGTTACAGTATATTTTCTTTTATATTGGGCTCGCTTATACCACAGGGGTAAAAGGGTCTATTATGAATGCTACCAGTACGTTTTTTAGCGTACTGCTTGCACATTGTCTTTATGCCAATGATAAAATAACACCGAATAAAGCCATTGGTTGCCTGTTAGGCTTTTTAGGTGTCACGGTTGTTAATGTAAAAGGTCTTGATGATTTCAGTTTTACATTAATGGGGGACGGTTTTGTTGTTATTGCTGCATTTGTTTTG
This sequence comes from Candidatus Symbiopectobacterium sp. NZEC135, assembly GCF_025962695.1. Taxonomy (NCBI): domain Bacteria; kingdom Pseudomonadati; phylum Pseudomonadota; class Gammaproteobacteria; order Enterobacterales; family Enterobacteriaceae; genus Symbiopectobacterium; species Candidatus Symbiopectobacterium sp. NZEC135. Next base: position 4,331 of record NZ_JAGFPF010000095.1, read on the forward strand.
TCAGCGGCAACAATTTATGGGAAGCGTATTTCTCAAACCATGGACCCGATTATAATGACCGGGTATCAACTGGCGGTTGGCGGTATAATCCTTACGCTGACAGGGTATTTAAGTGGGGGCTCACTGAGTGTCCACGGTTGGAATTCTGTATTGATTCTTTTCTATCTTGTACTGCTTTCATCGATCACCTTTGCGTTGTGGAGCCAATTGCTAAAATATAACAAAGTTGGCACTGTCGCCCCGTTCAATTTCCTGATCCCAATTGCCGGCGCTGTGCTCTCTGCGTTGTTTCTCGATGAGAGCATCCTTGAGTGGCGTTATGCTGCTGCTTTGGTGCTGGTGTGTCTGGGGATTGGGTTGGTAAACCGATCACCCCAGACAAAATAAGCCGATATTCCCTTTGCGTACGCGCTGAGGGGATAAGCGTTAATAGCTGAGTGTCAAAATTTCTCTTGCCATTACTTCATCAATATCTTGCCTTTCACCCTGCGGTAACAGATTAAAGACTTTCAGATTGTGGATTATCGCCTCCACCGCATCCGGCGGTAATCCATAATCACGCATGCGGGTTTTGATACCCATGTGTTCAAAGAAATCGCGCGTTTTTGCAATCGCCTGGGAAATGCGGGTCTCATCATCCCCCTCGGTTATTTGCCAAATGCGCGTGGCATATTGCAAAAGCTTTTCATGCTTATTATTGCGTTGTACATATAATAAAGAAGGAAGTAATACGGCGAGCGTTTGTGCATGGTCCAGGCCGTAAAGCGAGGTGAGTTGATGGCCGATACGGTGCGTAGCCCAGTCTTGTGGCACCCCTGCGCCGATAAGCCCGTTTAGCGCCAGCGTCGCGCACCAGGTTAGGGTGGCGCGCACATCGTAATTTTCAGGCTGCGTGAGCGCTTTAGGGCCTTCTTCCAACAGTGTGAGCAATAACCCTTCAGCGAAGCGATCTTGCACTTTGCCATAGACGGGAAAGGTGAGATATTGCTCGATAACGTGAACAAAGGCATCTACCACACCGTTGGCGACTTGCCGAGCGGGCAGGGTATAGGATTTCTCAGGATCGAGAACGGCAAACTGAGGGAAAAGCAGCGGATGGTTAAAACCCACTTTTGCACCTGACGCAATGTGGGAGACCACCGACGTGGCATTCATCTCCGAACCTGTGGCAGGCAAGGTCATGACGCACCCCATGGGGAGTGCCTGAGTAATCGGTGTTTTGTTGACCCAATGATCCCATACATTTTCATGGTAATAGGCAGCGGCAATGAACTTGGTGCCATCTACCACCGAACCCCCCCCCACAGCCAGTAGATAATCGACATGGTTCTCTTTTGCTAACTGTGTGGCTTTCATCAAGGTTTCATAGTGGGGATTCGCTTCAATGCCGCCAAACTCCACAACGTAACGCTCACCCAGAGCTTGTCTGACTTCGGCAAGTGTGCCGTACTTTTCCGCACTTTTTCCGCCGTAGGTAATCAACACGCGCGCATTGGCGGGGATGTGTTGACTAATCTCAGCAATTCTTCCCTGACCGAACACGATGCGCGTTGGGTTGTAATAACTAAAGTTGTACATTTTATAATCACCCAAATTCAAAGTAACAAAAAACGACTTTGATACTACTGCAAAGTCAGGAGGAGTGACATTTGGTTGAGACATAATGGTTATCCTCTCCTACACTTACCGCTACTGAATGATCACTATTGGTATCGCTGACGGTTACGTAATATTGTTACATTTTTTATATATCTATCATTAAGATAAACTCATTTGAAAAAGGTATAACTGCATCTGCTTTAGTGAAGTGAAAGGTTACTTGTGAAAAAAATGGGCAATAAACGATCTGGTAAGAGTTCTTACCACACGGCTTTTGGTGATAATACCTTTCAATTATGTGATCCGTATCACATAATTACCAAAATGATTCTCTGGTCGCGTTGTGTGTTTGAGGGATTAGGCGGTACAGTTGCGAGGATTTAGGAATAATCCTATGCTTCCTGATGCGGTGATTTAGGTTGTCATACGGGGTTAATGGATAAGCGAGTTGGGTAGTAAAAGAAGTTGGCTGTAGCATGTGATTGACATAATAAGAAAGTAAGGTAACAAAAGATAGTCTCTGGCACCGAATGCTTTCATGCCATCAATGGAGAGTGATTTTTTAACCGGGCGATAGCCTCTATCCCCCAACTTATGCTTTGAACATAGCCTGTCGAGATGGGAAATATGGGTACCTCTGAATTACTCAAGCACATTTATGACATAAATCTGTCTTATCTGTTACTGGCACAACGTTTAATCAATGATGAGAAAGCTTCTGCGATGTTCCGTTTAGGCATTGATGAAACCATGGCAGATACTTTGATGCAGCTCACACTGCCTCAGATGGTTAAACTGGCAGAAACCAATCAACTGATTTGTCATTTTCGTTTTGACGATCACAACACGATCAAGTTATTAACACAAGAATCCCGCGTGGATGATTTACAACAAATCCATACTGGAATTTTGCTGTCGAGTCACTTATTAAACCAGTTATCTTCGAAAGACGATAACTTGCCTAAGAAAAGGGCATAATAATGACGGAAAAGAGTATTGTTCAGGAAGCAAAAGACATCCAGTTAGCGATGGAATTGATCTCTCTGGGTGCTCGATTGCAGATGTTGGAAAGTGAAACACAATTAAGTCGTGGGCGTTTAATTAAACTTTATAAAGAGCTTCGGGGGAGCCCACCTCCAAAAGGAATGTTGCCATTTTCCACGGACTGGTTCATGACCTGGGAACAGAATATTCATTCTTCCATGTTTTATAATGCGTACGCTTTTTTGTTAAAGACCAGCCATTGTAATGGCGTTGAAGCCGTTATCAAAGCATACCGTCTTTATCTTGAACAGTGCGCCCCCAACAATGATACGCCGTTACTTGCCTTGACGCGTGCCTGGACATTGGTGCGTTTCGTGGATAGCGGTATGCTACAGCTATCGTCGTGCAATTGTTGCAACGGGATGTTTATTACGCATGCTCATCTGCCGAAAAACAGTTTTGTTTGTAGCTTGTGTCAGCCACCCTCTAGAGCGGTAAAAAGACGTAAACTTTCACCGAATCTTGCCGATATACTACCGCAACTACTGGATGAACCGGTAAAACATGCTGTCTGAGCCTGGTGGCGGTTGTGAGTCTGTCTCAGCCCGTGTTGTTGCGGGCTGAGTACATCCCTCCTCAAGAAATTCCTGCTCGACGGATGTTTTACCTCAGCTTCCACCCGCGATTTGTTATAAGGAATTCTTGTGCTTGTTATATTGGGTTATCTCGTAATAATAGGTTCGATACTGGGTGGTTACCTTATGGTTGGCGGGACGCTGGGCGCGCTGTATCAGCCTTCGGAACTGCTGATAATCGGTGGTTCGGCGCTCGGCGCATTTATTGTTGGTAACAACGCCAAAGCCATTAAAGGTACGGTTCGCGCCTTTCCACAACTGTTTAAAGGCTCCAAATATAGCCGGGATCTCTACATGGATCTGATGGCGCTGTTGTTTCGTCTGATGGCGAAATCGCGTCAGCAGGGGATGCTTTCTCTGGAAGGTGATATCGACAGTCCGCGTGAGAGCGAGATTTTCTCCAGCTATCCTCGTGTGATCGCCGACAGTCACGTCATTGAATTCATTACTGACTATATGCGACTGATGATCAGCGGCAACATGAATGCGTTTGAAATCGAAACGCTAATGGACGAAGAAATCGAAACGCTAGAGCACGAACTCGAAGTGCCAGCTATGAGTTTGAACCTGATGGGGGATGGGCTTCCTGCGTTTGGTATTGTTGCTGCGGTCATGGGCGTCGTGCACTCCTTGGCTTACGTTGATCGCCCTGCTGCTGAGTTGGGGATGATGATTGCGCACGCCATGGTGGGGACATTCCTGGGGATCTTGCTGGCATACGGCTTTGTTTCGCCACTGGCATCACTGTTGCGTCAAAAGAATGCGGAAAAAGTAAAAGTCCTGCAATGCATAAAGGTGACGCTGCTCTCCAGCTTGAACGGGTATGCACCGCAGATTGCCGTTGAGTTTGGGCGTAAAACGCTGTACTCCACAGTCCGTCCGACCTTTACTGAAATGGAAGAGCATATTCGTCGTGTGAAAGCACCGGCTCAGCAGGCTTCGGAAAGTGACTAATGAAACATCAGCATCCGATAATACGCAAGAAAAGGAAGTCTAGCCACGCGGCGCACCATGGCGGCTCGTGGAAAATAGCTTATGCTGACTTTATGACTGCTATGATGGCGCTGTTTTTGGTGATGTGGCTTATCGC
>NZ_JAGFPF010000959.1:0-812 GCF_025962695.1 Candidatus Symbiopectobacterium sp. NZEC135
CTTCTTCATCGCTTTGTGCTGGCGGTGTTAACGCCGTGGTCTGCGCCGGATTACTCAAATTGAGTGAGGCGTTGAGCGTGCTTTCACCTTTGGCATTTTTCCAGCTCAAAGGCGCGATGGTAAAGTTCGGATTGCCTTTCAGCAGGCTGGGCAGGGCGTTGCGTACCGATTGCCCAAGTTCATACTGAAAACGCAGTGGGTCCATGACGGACTGGGACTCCAGGAATGACGCACTCAGGGTCTTATAAGTTTTGGCGAACTGCTGTGTCGCTTCACCATCCAGTTGGTTAAAACTGAAATTGAACTTCATGCTACCCAGGTCGCGATCTTTAAGCAGCAGCGCGTCTAATGACAAGGCTATCGCGCCAGCGATGTTTTTGTCGTCTTCGCTCATGGTGCTTGTGAGCACGAAGTTATTCAACGTGACAGGGTCACTTGTTGGCGGCGTGACCTTCATCGATTTCAGGGTAACGCTGCCGTCGCCGAGGTCCAGATTAAACTTGCCGCGGTGGTTTTTCGCTTCAAGCCCAACGCCTTCAAGAACGATAGTCTCTTTGCCGCCCTCATAGTTGGTGGTCTCTGATAAGAAATGAGAAACCGTGCCTGAGATGCGGCTGCTACGCAGATCGTGGGCAAGGTCTAGCGCAATGTCACTGCCGCTGAAGGTAAATTTAGTCCCTTCACTGTCAACATCGAGCGGGCGCAGAGAGATAACCGAAGCGGTATCCCCGTTGAATGCCACGCGCGTTTCTGCGCTGACGAACGGCTGGTTTTGAAGTACCACAAACAGGTCTTTGGTCGCTTCGGTGTTA
>NZ_JAGFPF010000960.1:0-812 GCF_025962695.1 Candidatus Symbiopectobacterium sp. NZEC135
TACACTGAGGCAACAGATTGAACGTGTTATGCCGCAAGCGCATCAGATTTTTATCACGCTGTTGTCAATCAATCCTGGCGCATTACAGGCACAAAACATCTGGCGAGCCTTTGAGCAATCCGCACTGCTGTACGGCATCAATGAGTCTCAGCATGTACAGATACTGTTTGAAACCTATGAGGCGGATGCGCTGCACCAACTGGCGTTGCCTCCCGTCAAGCGCCGGAAGTATTCAGTCTATGAGCAGGTTGGCATTCGTCATATGGGCGGACGGATACCCCTTCCTAGTGATGATTTGCACCACCTGCAATCGCACCAGCTACTTTATTTGGGCCACCATGTATTACTGGCCTTGAGCTTTGGCCGTTTCTTTTACCGCAACCCCTTATTCACCGAATTGCATGACGTGCTGTACAGGAAGATAGCGGCTCCACACCAGCTCCAACATCTCCTGCTGCAATTTCTGCAACGGCATCAGCATACTCTCACGGAGGAGGCATCCAATGGCGACTAACGCCCTCAGTGCCAGTTTTGAACAACTTTCTCAGGATGCAATGGATGGCAATGTACCCAGCCCGGCATCGATTTGCACCGATTGTGCCGGACTCGGCGTACCGTTCTCGATCAATGGCAGCGACGGGCCACGGGACGCGGATCAATGGCTGGGTATCCCCTCTTATGATGATTCGGCCACACCTGACTGGTTCATGCAAAATCCCTGGATCACCGATCGTGTCGAAAACTTCCGTAATACCTTTCTGTCACGGGTTCTTTACCAACTGGGAGAGCGGCATGGTGATGCTTATCTCGCC
>NZ_JAGFPF010000958.1:0-812 GCF_025962695.1 Candidatus Symbiopectobacterium sp. NZEC135
CGTTCGCCTGCATGGCCTTTGCCCTGACTTCAGCATCGGGAAAGGCGCGGTGTACGCGTTTTATCAGTTCTTTTTCGATAAGCGTGTGGGCGTTGTTCAGTCCGGCAACGTTACGTTTGTCATAAACAAGTTCAACAAACATGAAAGCTATCCTTGATGTTACTGTTTTTATGTACAGTACACGGAAACATGAAGCTTGAAAAGACAATTTTACCCATCCACACTACCATAAAGACAAGATGATTCGCGTTGGAGTACATAACATGGCCGTTGGCTGGGCAGGGGATGGTGCGGTACAGGAGCAAATAGACAGCACGGTTGAGGACGCTGTTGCCAGAGTAAGAAATGAACTGCCTTCTGGTGAGAGTTTGTCGCATTGTGCCGAGTGCGGTGAGCCGATCCCGGAGGCAAGACGCAAAGCATTACCTGGCGTGCGTTTTTGTGTGAATTGTCAGAAGTCTCTGGATGTCAAACAGCAAAATTTTTCTGGTTATAATCGGCGGGGTTCCAAGGATAGCCAACTGCGCTAATTTTTTAGTTTGGAAAATATTATATTGAATATTATTTATATTCTCGGGGGTTTTATTGTTCGGCCATTCATTAAAACTAAAAAAATCAATATAATAAAAGGGTAAGCATAAATCATCGTTAACTGGTATCCGCTTATCTAAAGCCTGTATATGATTAATCATGTTTTCAATATCATGACCACGTACTTCTTGTATGAGATTGCCTATGGATGTGAGGCTTATTATAGCGGACGAGAAAAACAAATACTTATCCGTTGAGGATGCAATAAAACCATCAATGCA
>NZ_JAGFPF010000965.1:0-810 GCF_025962695.1 Candidatus Symbiopectobacterium sp. NZEC135
GGCACTCGATAATATCCACCAGCCTGAGCACCTATTACGACGGATCGTTGAGCAATTTCCCGTCAGCCACATTGCAGCATTGTTTCGGACGTTAGCGCCTTCGCAGCAATGGGAAATGATGTCACTTTTATTAACGCATCCTAAAGGCCGCCAGGGAGAAATCGCTGACCGACTGGCACTGGCGTGGTTTGCCCGCTTCGCGCAGCTATTAGCGCAACACAACCTGGCTCCGCTCCGTCCCGATTGGGAAAAGCTGATTTACCAGTTTGCGCCACAGCTGATAAAAGCCCTCTATCAGCGGCACACCGATAGCCAGCTCCCCTGGGCTTTGGTGCGTGATTTAACGGAAGCTGAGCGCCTGCTGCTGCTTAGCGTATTAACACCGCAGGAATATCCATTTTTGACCGCTATTCTGCGCGTACCAGACTGGTGGCAGGTAAAAAACCGCGCCGATTTAACCTCGCGCGACGTTCACGCTACACAGGCATCAAGCCCTGAAAAATCCGCCGCGATATTGCCCCCATCGCAAATTCACCAGCATGTGTGGCTTTTTACGCTCCAATACCTGCTAATCGATCGTGGCAGTGCGTTCAACCGCCAAAGCTATATGTCTGGCCTGGTGGTCCAGATGGCAAATTCGCAAAACCAAAAGGCAGATACGCTGCTGGCGTCGCTAATTGCGACGCTTGACAGCACCACCATCGACAGCGTGCTACAAGGGCAATTATTGGATTTACTCCACACCATCGAGCCCATTATTGTTTCGCCTGCGCTTTTAGGCGCACCTGATAAACCGGAGATCGCTGAAAC
>NZ_JAGFPF010000963.1:0-810 GCF_025962695.1 Candidatus Symbiopectobacterium sp. NZEC135
CTGGCAATCCGTTGGGCTGTCGGCGTTGGTGTTTGCCGGTGCGGCGCAGTTGGTTACGCTGGGGTTGGTGATGAGCGGTGCCAACGTCGTCACGATTTTGATCACCGTTTTCTTCATCACCACTCAACACATTATCTACGCGCTGACCTTACGTGATTACGTTTCCCGTCTGGCGCTGCGCTATCGTCTGCCGATTGGCTTTTTGCTGACCGATGAACTGTTTGCGTTGAGCGGGGGCAAGTCGGCACAGCAACCGCGTTCAGTCAGCTATTTGATTGCCGCTGGCGGATTTTTTTATGTCTGCTGGGTGATCTTCAGCCTCGCGGGCATCGCCATGGCGACACGAATACCGGATTTGGCCCGCTATCATCTGGACTTCTCGATTATTGCCACCTTTATTACCATCGTGGTACCGATGGTGCGCAGCATCAGTACGTTGCTGGGCGTGGTGCTGTCGCTGTCGCTCTCGATGGTGCTGGCCTATTTCCAGGTGGAAGGCGCGGTGGTGATCGCCGGGCTGAGCGGCATGTTCTTTTCAGCAGTGCTGTCACGACGCGGGGGGGAGGTGCTATGAGTGGCGCGTTGTTATTTGCCCTGGCGGGCATTGTGTTTCTCAACCGTTATCTTTTTCTCGAACCGCGTCTGCCGATTCGCCTGCCCGGACTGGTACAGCAAGCGCTGAAATATTCCGCCCCCTGCCTGCTGACGGCGATTTGCGGCCCGATCATCCTAATGGATCACGGTATTGTGCGACCGCTCGGCGATAACCCCTATTTGTGTGGCGCACTGTTCAGCGTGATTATCGCTTTC
>NZ_JAGFPF010000964.1:0-810 GCF_025962695.1 Candidatus Symbiopectobacterium sp. NZEC135
CTGGTTGCCGGACCAAAGATCAGGCCCACACGGTGCATATCGTGAAAAACGGACTGAAATAGCGCATAAGCCAGCGTCATCACACAAACTGCGAAGGAGCCGATTCTCACGACGGGCTGGTTTTCATGTGGCAGGTGGCATGCGGCTAACAGAATAAACGCACCGAGCATCGCTGCATGCCCGGCGGTGCGATAAGCGGAGTAGACATCGGTAAAAAGCGTGTCGGGTTGATAGTAAAGCGTAAACCAAACAAGGTTGAGGCAGCCCATCAGTAGCAACAATATGGGCAATATCAACAGCCGTTTTGCGGCTAGAATCTGTTTTACATGCGTAACCACATACAGTGCGGCAGACACCCCAGTCAAATAAAACAGCCATCCGGCGATGATGGTGCTAAATGGCATCACGGCCAGAGTCAGCATGCACCCTGGAAACAGCGTATTCGTGGTTAACGAGGCGCTTACTGCGGGGTATTTTGCCCAACTGTATCTTAAAGCATTCAACATATCATTGGGTCACGTAGCAAGGGCTATCCCCGTTATCTCGACCATCAGGGATGGCATGAGTGTAGCCCCTGCGCGCTTGGCAGCGATGTGTGCAGGGGAATCGTGTCGAGAGGCTGTAAGTCTACCAGCTCTGACAGCTTTTGCCGGACCGCGTCGGCAGAGATGGCGCTCATGTGGCGATTTTCAGATTGTTCTACCACCTGATTGAGACCATATCCGCCAATGAGCCCAGGATCGGTAGGGCCATAGAGCGTGATATTGGGACGATCCAATGCCGCCGTCAGGTGACTCAGGCCGGTATCGA
>NZ_JAGFPF010000966.1:0-809 GCF_025962695.1 Candidatus Symbiopectobacterium sp. NZEC135
TCTGGTTTCTGGCAACGGTATCAGTCGCTATTCGCCCATCCAAACGCTGCTGCGCGGTGGTGAAATTACGCTGGCACACGGCTTGACGCTGTCTGATGCCAACAATGACCGCCTGGCAGACGGCAACGGGGATTATCACGGCACCACGCTGACGCTTTCCCGCGCAACCGACGCACAAGCTGACGACCAGTTCGGCTTTGCGCCAGGCAGTGGCCTGCAACTGATCGACGGGAAAGTGATGAAGGGCGATACCGCTATTGCCAGCTTTAGCCAAAGCGCGGGCACGCTCACGCTCACCTTCCTGGCGGGTGCCAGTAAAGCTGATGCCAATGCGGTATTGCACCAAATCACCTACAGCAACACCGGCGCCGACACCAATGGCACCCTGGTAAAACTGGCCCTGCGCGCCAATGACGGCAAGGCAGACAGCCAAACCGTCACCTTTGATGTGCTGATCACCAACAATACCGCCCCGACGCTCGATGCCACCCCCATAGGCAACAAGACCTATGACACCCACGGCACGGTGGTTAACCCGTTTAGCAACGCCACGATCAGCGCCGGTGAGATTGGTCAGTCGATTATCGAACTGACGTTGACCATTGACAACGTAGACCAGGCTGCGAATGAATTTATTATCATCGCTGGCACGCGCATCAATCTGGCGAGCGACGGCAGCGGTCAGGCCGGTGACTATCATTACACTTACACCCGTAGCTCCGGAACCGGCACACTGACGATCGGTCATGAAGCAGGCGTAACCGCCGCTGCGGCACAAACGCTGGTCAACGGCATCGCCTACGTCAACG
>NZ_JAGFPF010000967.1:0-809 GCF_025962695.1 Candidatus Symbiopectobacterium sp. NZEC135
CGCCAACCGGACAGGTGGACTCAAGCACCACCAGCGAGCCAGGTTGCAGCACCGGTGCAATCGACGCAGCCGCTGCCTGTACATAGCTCAAATCCGGTTCATGACCCTCTTTAAACGGCGTCGGCACGGCGATCAGGAAGGCGTCCGCCGCCTCGGGTTTGTGGGTTGCCGTCAAATAGCCGTTGTCCACGGCGGCCTTCACCATGGCTCCCAGATCGGGTTCGACAATATGAATCTCACCGCGATTAATGGTTTCCACCGCATGCCGGTTGACGTCCACACCAATCACCCGCTTTTTCCGTGAGGCAAACGCGGCCGCGGTCGGCAGACCGATATAGCCCAACCCAACCACCACTATTTTATTAATTGTCATTGCGTTAGTTGTCATGGTGTTCATTGTCATGGCGTTGCTCATTGTCGTGTGATCAAAGTGTTCTTCAGTGCGGCAATAATACGCTGACAGGCAGTGCCGTCACCGAACGGGTTATGCGCCCTGCTCATGGCCTGATATGCCGCATTGTCGGTCAACAGTTGCGACACTGCGTCCAGAATCGTCGCCACTTCGGTGCCAACCAGCCGCACCGTTCCCGCATCCACGGCTTCGGGCCGCTCTGTCGTTTCACGCATCACCAACACAGGCACGCCCAGCGAGGGCGCTTCTTCCTGAATGCCGCCAGAATCGGTCAAAATTAAGTACGACCGGTTCATCAGGTAAACAAACGGCAAGTACTCCTGCGGCGCGATCAGAAACACGTTATCAATACCGCTCAAAATACGGTTTGCCGGCTCACGCACATTGGGGTTCAGGT
>NZ_JAGFPF010000969.1:0-808 GCF_025962695.1 Candidatus Symbiopectobacterium sp. NZEC135
CAGTTCCTGATTCTCCATGTAGGGCGATACCGGAACCTGAGTGGCAGGCTGTTCAGCCGCCGCCTTGTAGGCATTTGCCAACAGATTGGTCGGTGTGATCACCCCGCTCTGCTCCAGCAAGGTTACCGCTTTCGGGTTTGCCGGCATGCCGTTTTGTAACGCCAGCGCCTTGATGCCTTCCGGATTACTCAGCAAGAAGCCGATCAGCATCGCGGATTCTTTGGGATACTTGGTGTTTTTACCCACCGCAAACAGTGAAGACGGCTTGGTATTGATCGCTGAATCTTTGGCGTTACTCAGCATAGGATACGGACCCGGTTCCAGTACCGTCTCTTTTGGCATGTTGCTGGCGTAGGTGTAGATGGCGGAATCCCATAAATACATGCCGCCCATTTCACCGTTGATCCACGGGCGAATTTCATACACGTTAGTGCGACCAAACGACGAAAAATAACGCTGATCGGGTATCACATGGTTATCCACCAGCTTTTTATAAAAGCCAAACAGTTCGCGCACCTGCTCACGATTATAAGCCAGGCTCTGTTTGCTCTCGGCAATCATGTCAATGCCATATTTCTGCGCCATGTAGGCGCGCCCCAGCGTCAGAATATCGAGAACGTCAGAGGAGCCCTGCGCCACGCCGAGGGGGTAGAAATTGTCTCCCAACGCTTTTTTAAAGGCGGGTCCAGAGGCAAACAATTCATCCCAGGTCTTCGGGTAGGCAACGCCCGCTTTATCCCAGGTACCTTTGTTATAGATAAACCCGCGCGACGTCATGGAAATCGGCACCCCTTGCAGCTTGCCTTTC
>NZ_JAGFPF010000968.1:0-808 GCF_025962695.1 Candidatus Symbiopectobacterium sp. NZEC135
TATAAGCAAACATCAGCAAAAAGCCCATCACCACGCGGACTGGTTGCGCGAACAGAGGGCGTTCATCGCCTGCCGGAAACTTGATTTCACGCACGATGACGGCCAGCGCACACAGCGCCAGCAGTACGGTTAACACGCGTGGAAATGCAGCGCCGGTGCCACTGAAATGGCCCGCTTCCCGATAAAGCGTGCCTGCGGCCAGAATCAATACGGTCGCAAACACCACATCCGCCCGCCGATGGGTTAGTGAAGCACTTAACGCCATGGTGTCACCTTCCAGGTGTCGGAGAGATCGGCACTGATACGGTCGATAAGCGTGCGATATTCCGCCGCATTCAGATAGTTAAGCGGGATCTCTGCTTTTTGCGCTGCCGCGAGATAGTCGGGATCGGCGATCACGCCCGCCAGCGCTTTCTCCAGCGCTTTGACAACCTCTGGCGGCGTGCCTTTCGGCGCGGCAATACCGCGCGAAGCACCGGCAATCAGATCGATATTTTGCTCACGAAAGGTGGGCGCGTTAGGCAGATAATCAGCACGTTTATCTGCCATCAGACCCAGCACGCGGATTTGACCGTCGCGGGCCAGTTGCAAAGCTTCGCTCAGGTTCATGGTTGCGGCGGGAACGTGTCCACCCAGAATCGCCTGACGTACCGGCGCCGTGCTGCCGAAAAATGCGGGGGTAAACGTGACTCCGGTCAGGCGATTGAGGTTAAGGATCGCAATGTGCTCCGAAGAGCCTGATGCGCCGGACGTGCCTATCACCAGTTTTTCCGGCGCGTGTTGTGCCGCGCTGATAAGCTGGCTCAAC
>NZ_JAGFPF010000096.1:0-8574 GCF_025962695.1 Candidatus Symbiopectobacterium sp. NZEC135
GGCAAGAGGTGCTGATTCAGGATCTGCCGCCAGAGCTGTTTGAAACCACGGCCCCCGATGCCACGGTGCACATGCTGCCGGACAGTTGGGCAACCCTGCTGGCGCAATGGGCCGATCGGGCACTGCGTTCCGGTCATCAAAACCTGCTCTCCGAAGCGCAGCCAGAGATGGAAAGAACGCTGCTCACCACCGCGTTACGCCATACGCAAGGTCATAAGCAAGAGGCCGCTCGCCTGTTGGGATGGGGACGTAACACCCTGACGCGCAAGCTCAAAGAGCTGGGAATGGAATAACCGCAACACGTATTACCGACGGCCATCAGCAGCATGATGGCCGTGAACCTTCCCCACGCTAGCCCATCCCGCCAAGGTGGGAATCGCCGACAGATGACGCGCATTTCACCAGAATGGTTTCCCCCAGCTAACACCGATAACAATGACAAGCGTGACGCTCACGCTCCGTTTACCGTGCCCTCACCAGTATCGCCAGGAATTACAAGCCAGCGCACAAAATTGTCGATATTTTGCTCTTTACATAAAACAAGCCGGCAGTATGATCGTGTCGCTGATTCAGGAGAAAGTACCATGCTAGATTCACTTATTTCTGCGGCGACGCACGGCGCAGAGCTTGGCGCAGCGGCGAGTCACTCACCGCAAACTGCCATTGCTGCGATTCTGTGCGCTGCATTGATCAATTTCTTTATTTAGGCCTGACCGACACGCCATCGGGCTGATGTCCTATATCACAATAACATCCCCCATCATCTCGATGATGACGTTGTTTGAATATAAAAAGTGTTAACCTGAAAACGCCCCGCTAACCTCGGGGCGTGTTTTTTGCCTTGACTCAATGTGCCCCACCGGGACGTGGGGCTGGATAATCCTTATCCAGTTGAACCGGTTGCGCGTACTCACTGTTCCACAACTGGGCGTACAACCCATCAATACGCGCGGCCATCGCCGGACTTTGCATCACAATCTCCAGATTGCGCGAGTTATCAAGATAACCACCGCTCCAGTTGCTGGTGCCGACCCAGGCTTTTTGCTGATCAATGGTCATGACCTTGCTGTGAATCACGCGGGCAAAGGGGATGAAGCCGCTGTTTGCCTCAGGCAACGTCACGATTTTCACCTCAACGTTTGGCAGCACAGCCAAACTTTTAAGATAAGCAATGTTCGGCTTTTTGGTGCTCCAGTTCGCCACCATTAACTCCACCTTCACCCCACGTGCCGCCGCGCTGCGTAACGCATTATCCATCACCGCATAGTAAGGACGAGTACGGTTCGGGCCGTATGACAGTGGCGCGTAGTCCATCACCTGGATGCGCACGCGGGTTTTCGCTTGCGCCAGTAAGCGTGGTAATTCCGCTTCAGAATCCAGCACGCCCGGTGGGTTGAACGCTTTGGGGCTGGCAACCAGATAGTTATCCGGGCGCGAATCATCCTGCTCGGCCGCTTGCATCACGGGTTTGACGGCGATGCCTTGCGCCAGTGCTTCCTGCGCCTGCCAATCCTGCTCAAATACCGCATTGAGCTGTTTAACCACATTGGGATCGTCGATAAGCAGCCCGGTTTCGTGAATATGCTCAAGCGAACGCCAGTCAAAATTTTGGCTGCCAACGTAGGCGCGTTTGCCATCCACCAGCAGGTATTTCGCATGCAGGATCCCGCCGGTCAGCTTACCGTAAGGAATAACCCGCAGTTCCAGATTGGGAATGGCTTTCAACTGCGCCAGGGTTTCTGGCGTTGAAAGAGCGATGCCCTTCTCTTCCAGCAGAAAGCGAATACGCACACCGCGCTCCCCTGCACTGCGCAGATGCTGCAACACCGAATCCAGCCGCGAGCCGCGCTGATTGGCAACGTAGAACTCCCCCAACGACAGGCTATGCTGCGCGTCATCAAACAGCGCACGCCAAACGGCATCCGGTGCACGCAGATCCGGGGCCTGTAGCGCGGTCTCTACCGGCGCGGTATACACCAACTCATAACCGGGAATGCTAAAATCCGCCAGCGCCGAGGGGGTAAAAAAACACAGCCCGAGCCCAACGCACGCAGCCCAACGCCGCCCTGCGCGTTTGATAGCCCACGCGCTACGCATAGCGCTTTACCCCATTTTCCTGCACCGCCGCAGGCTTGACGGTCTGGCGGGTATGTGGCAATCCGGCCCGCAGCAACAGCACTTTCAGCGCATCATTAATGTGCTCCATGCGGCTTTGCAGGAAGTTGTTTCCCAACAAGCACACCAGCGCGATAGCAATCCCCAACCCCGTGGCATACAGCGCCGTCCCCATCCCGGCGGAGACCTGGCTTGGATCAGAAATCCCGGCAGCCGAGAGCGCCTTAAAGGTTTCAATAATCCCCATAATGGTGCCCAGCAGACCCAGCAGCGGCGCTGCCGTCACAATGGTTTCCAGCAACCACAGCCCGCGCGTCATGTGTGGTTTGCTTTGCAGATATTGGGTATCGATCAGATCGTTGAGCTCATCACGGTCGCGATTTGCCGCCTGCGGCAGCAGCGGTGCAATCAGCGTGGCTGGCAGACTGCTGCGCTGGCTGAGCTCAGCGGGAAGATCGTGAAGATGGCGAATATCGGCGGTCAGCGCGCGGAGCAAGCGCGTGGTCTGACGGCGCGTATAGGCAAAGAACAGCCCACGTTCAATGATGATGATCAGTGCCGCCACCAGCGAGGCATACATCGCGTAGAAAATAATATCGTGCAGATCGTTTGCGTTCATAACGGGTGTTGTTTTCCTTCGGTGCGTGTCACGCCCTGGCAAGCGCGTGACGGTGATAAGCCATTCCCCTGCGGATAAATTCCGTCAGGGGATATCAGGTTTGCGAGCAATTAGAAGGTGGCGTCCAGCGACACGCTAAAGGTGCGCTCTTCACCCACATTGTAATAAGGCGTGCTGGCACGAACGCCGTTGTGCCCCGCGGCGTTGAAGACCACGGTGCGTGCGGAATCCAGATATTCCTTATCAAACACGTTGTTAACGTTGAAACGCAGCGTGGCGCTTTTGATGATCTTTTTGTCTACCGGCAAGTGAATGCCGGCATTGAGATCGACCACGGTACGCCCGCCAATTTTCTCATCGTTGGTCATATCACCGTAAAATGCACCGGTATAACGGCCATTGATGCCTGCGTAGTAGCGACTGTCGTCATAACCCACGCCCAGATTGAGCATGTTCTTCGGCGTATTGGCGGAACGTTTGCCGGTGGTTGGCAGCGTGGAACCGTTGGTCGAGATATCGTCCCGCTGCTTGGAATCGGTATAGGTGTAAGAGGCAAAATAATTGAAGTTATGCGGCAGTTTTCCACTCAGTTCCGTCTCGATACCTTTGTTCTCCACTTTACCGGCGTTGATCATCTCGTATTCGCCATCAACGTTGCGGCTGGAGATCTGACGATCGGTAAACGCGATGTAGAACAAAGAGGTGCTCAACATCACGTCTTGCCCCTGGAAGCGCCAACCCAGTTCGTGGTTCCAGCTCAATTCAGGTTTGGTGTTGATCGAATCACCCAGGTTGTAGAGCACGTAGTTAGGCGGCGTGCGCATATTGCGCGTCAGGCTGTAAAACACCTGATTCTCGGGGTTAATTTTGTACGCAGCACTGAAGCTCGGCAGGAACTCTTTATAGGTGCGCGCCTTTTTCTCTTCCACCGAACTCAAGCTACCCAGATCGTGCCCGTCGCGTTTCACGTGCTGCCAGGCCAGGCCGCCAGCTAGCGTCCAGTCAGGGGAAACAAACCAGGTATCTTGTAACCAGAACTTATGCACCGGCGTCACAGTGAACTGATTACGCCCCTGGATCACTTTGCCATTGGCATCTTTCACCAAATGCGAGCCGTTGGGTTTGCCGGAAAGATCGGCCGGGTTACCGTCAGCGTTAATGCCGATATAAGGCTGCGTCTGACGTTGGCGGGCACGTTCAAACCAGTAACCGATATCCAGACTGTGCTGGTCATTGAGATCCCATTTCAGGGTGTTGGTGATGCCCGGACGCCAGGTTTCCGTCCAGGAAGGTCGATAGTAGGTATTGCTGCTCAGGTTACTGAGATCGTAACTGCCCGATTTATCGCTGGTGGTGGAAGAAAGCGTAGAGGCCGACTGGCCGCTGAAACTGCCGCCGTTGCCCCAGTAGTAATAGGGTTGCAGCGTCAGCGACAGGTTATCGCGCAGTTGCAGTTTCTGCGTGAAGGTAAGGTTCAGGCTTTCGAACGGGTTACGGTTAATCTTGTAGTAACGTGAGAGCTGGCCGCGGCTGTTATATTCCGGCGTTGTCGGGTAATCGACGTAGCGCCCTTGGTTCAGGAAAGTGCTTTTGCTCAGCGTGTTGTAGTTATTCATATCCTGCTTGTTGTACTTAACCAGCAGGTTGCTGCTGTTACCGTTGTCATCTTCATACAGGCCGTTCCATTCCAGCTTGTTAGAGCGGGTGGCCCCTTTGCCACGCCACTTATCGGCATCGGTATACGAGTAGGATAACCAACTGCTGAAGCCGTCGTGCAGCCCGGTTTCCAAACGAATCAGTGATTTGCTCAGGTTGTTGCTGCCAAAGGTCTGTTCGATAAATCCGCCAAACTCTTTCGCGGGGCGTTTCGTGACCAGACCGATATTGCCGCCGCTGGAGCCGATGTGCGGACCGTTCATTTCTGAAGAACCCTGGGTCACGAAAATCTGCTCAAGGTTTGCCGCATCGCCCAACTGGTTGGCATACACGCTATAGCTGCCCGAATCGTTCATCGGGATGCCATCAATCGAAAGGCCGATCTGGTCGTTGCTCATGCCGCGCATGGTGTAATCGATACCGCTCAGGCCGGTAGAGTCATTACTGCTGACATTCAGGCCAGCGGTGTATTTCAGCTTATCGATGGCGTTACCGGTGGCGGGCATCTTATCCATCGCTTCTTTGGTTACCGTCGAGCGGGATTTCGCACTCTCTTCCTGAATCATCATCCCCTCGCCCAACGGCGCACCTTTAACCTGAATGGCGCCGATGTCTGTTGCATCGTTTGCCAGCACGGTTCCCGACCATAACGCGGCCGCGACAGAGAGAGATATCCTTGAAACTGTGAATAATTTCATTGTGTTAATCACCCTGATTCAATGTTGTGTATAGGCGCTCACTGCGCTTGATAGTGGAATGTGGCTAAAAAACGTTTGGTGTTTTGCCCGGCAAACGCGTCTGCCGGAAATGGCCTGACCTGCGTGATGCTCTGTAACGTGCTGGTTGCCGCCCGGTTGAGCAGCATGCTGGCGGCTTTCTGGTTAATGCCGCTGTTGAGCACGCGGCCGTTGCGATCGACCTCCAGCCAGATTTCGACGTTTCCTTCCGGACGCTCCAATGACGCCTGACGCCCCGTTGGGTAACGTTTTAGCTGCTCAATCTGGCCACGCAGCGCCTGGATGTAGCTGTTTTCCAACGCCTGTACGTTCACTTTCGGCGGCGCAAGCGCGGGCACAGCGGGGGCTGGCGCGGGAGCTTTTACCACGGCAGCTTTCACGGGCGAGGCAACGGGCACCGGGCGCGGCGCTGGAGCAGGCTTTGGCTTGGGCACCGGTTTAGGCTCGGGTTTGGGCTCCGGCTTCGGTTCGGGCTTCGGCGGCGGTGCCTCAACGATCGGTTCCGGCGTCTCGACCGGCTCTGGCTCCGGTTCTGGCAACGTTTCCTCGGGGGGCATTTCCGGCTCTGGAGGAACGACCTCTTCTGGCGGCGCAGGCGGTGTGAGATCGGCGAGCGACAGTTCCATGACGCTGTCGTCATACTGGGGCTGTACCTTGAGCGAGCTTTGCTGTGTCATCACCATCAGACAGGCAGCCACCACGGGCAGCGGCAACCAGCTGATGGCATGACGTGAACGATAAAACCAATACATGTCACTGCTTCCGCGTTGCGATTGAAACCGAGGTAAACCCACCTTGACGCAGGGTATCCATCACCGCGACCAGGCGCTCAACCGCCACCTGCTTATCGCTGTTAACGATAATGGTGGTGGTCTCTCCGGCCTGTTGCTGCTGTTTTAAGGTGCTGACCAAATCGGTAATCTGGATAGGTGAACCATCCAGTTGCAGTTGGTCTTGTTCACCCAAGGTGACGATGGCTTTTTTCTGAGGTTTTAGCTGTTGGGCGCTGCTGGCAGAGGGAAGCTGGGTTTTCAACCCCGTAGCAGGAAGGACGTTGATACTGATCAGGACGAAAAACACCAGTAAAAACATCATAACGTCGATCATTGGGATCAACTCGATATGGGCTTTGTTTCTTTTTGGTTCATTCCAGTTTCGCATGTTCTCTCTTCCCATCGTTGGCGTGCGGCGATGACGCGCAAGGATGATTGGGTCCCCAAAGATGGCAGCCACCACGGAATGGTTAGCAGCCAAAGCAAAGCGGCCACTATAGAGAGCGCATATTTAAATTTGTTTACACTTATGTGATTATTTTTTCATTACGGATGGTTTTTTGGTGTGATTCTTTCAATATGACATGATTTTGATATTTTTCTTACAGGTGAGGGGAATATCCGAAAGGGTGCGCGTGTATTTGTCCAAAGAGCTGCTGAACTTTATCTTGTGGGAGCGGTTGAATCAGTTGAAAACGGAGGAAGCATGAAGGGGCGAGAGAGGCGTAGAAATAAAAACCCAATAACAATACATTAACTTTATGACAGTTTTGGAGTATTTTACACTTTCTTAATACTATCTTATTTCTTATATATATTACGAATACAGATATTACGCGACTCAACCACACCTTAATTATCATTAATTATCTAACAACTTGATTATAACCATTATAAAAAACCAAATAATATTATTTTTTAGAGTAAAACTCGAAACAAAAAGATAAAAATGAAAAAATAGCGTAAGTAACCATCCCTTCTCAATTTATTCCCATCAATTATTTTAGTAGGAATGAAAAATTAAAAAAACTATTATTACTCAGTCCCGGCATGCAACTGGAAAAGCTTCACTGATGTTACCGAACTTAATCATTTTACACATTGATACAGGTGACATTATGTTTAATATTTACATTGTTAATTATTTATCCTTGAGCAAGGAAAATTCTGAAGATTTATTTTCTTTACGTAAAAATATATTTAAAGATCGTCTTCAATGGGATGTGGGTTGTTTTGATGGGAAAGAGTTTGATTCATTTGACAATGAAAAAACAGATTACATATTTGGCATAAAAAATGGAGTTATCATCTGTGGCACAAGAATTATAGATATCAAGCACCATAATATGCTGAATGATACGTTTTCATCTTTCTTTAAAAGAGTAAACTTACCAGAAGGAAAGTTCATTGAGTCAACCCGTTTTTTTGTTGATAAAGATAGGGTTAGTTCACTTCTTGGTAACAGGTCCTCTATTACTCTGGCCTTATTTCTCTCATTGATTAACTATGCCCAGCGTCACCATTATGACGGTATTCTGGCTGTTGCAAGTCACCCAATGATGAGCATCATCCGAAAATCAGGCTATCTGCTACTGGGTCATATCGATCTAACGAGTCAGAAAGAGCTAAAAGACAGAATATTACGTAAGGACAACAGTCAGTTTGAAAACGTATTGAACGAATGGCCATTGTCGTTTATAGCTGAGTTATAATTACTTAACCGGTTGAATCAGCCGAAGCTCTACGCCAAGACGCACAGCATGCCGGGCATTGGCAACGCCCATTTTTTTTACAATATTTAACATATGGAACTTAACGGTGCGCACTTTTATGCCAAGAATAATTCCCGTTTCTTGATATGTTTTACCGACACTTGTCCAGTAGAGAATTTCATTTTCCCTGTTAGTGAGTCGGTTAGCTTTATTGGAATCCTCAGTTTTTTTTTCAGAGAATGATGTTAACGTCAGGTACGTTTCGTGTACTGATGCCAACAATATGGAGATATCTCCTCTATTCTGCAAAAGCGTTTGCATTATTCTTGTCTTGCGTTCAGAGGGGATAATAAAAGATAAGGTCACAAGATTATTGTTATAGTCATGCAAGACAAACGTATAGCCATCGACTACCTCATATTCACTGGCTTGGTTGAAAAGTTCTGCAAAGTCATACCCTGAATGAACCATCAGTTTTTCATTCCAAGGAAAAGGGGTTAACCTTTTCAGCGCAGTAATTACCACAGGATCCGTGTACTGAAGCCCATTTTCTCGGTAATGTTTGACCCATTCATCTGGATAGTTTGTTACACCAAAGATACATGACATATCTTTTTTGGATAGGACCACATACGCCCACGTAAATGTCTCAAGGGTATTTAACGTTGCTTCAAGCTGGTTTTTTATAATCCCCTCAACATCACATTCACTTTTCATTAACATAGCAACATCCTTGTAAGTGTAAATAGTATACCTTCAATAATATATCGCATATGGAAAATTATGACCGCTTTTGTATCAGTTTGGGTACAGGTATAAGATACAGCCAGTGAACTGTACTTATGGCCTGATTATTTTTCCAGTTATTTGTATTACTCTATTTGGAATAATGAGGTACTTATCACTGACAGTTACTAAAAACCCCGACCACAGAGGGTTAGAAAAACCGATAGCTAAGCACC
>NZ_JAGFPF010000971.1:0-807 GCF_025962695.1 Candidatus Symbiopectobacterium sp. NZEC135
GAGCCTGGGTGAAACGGCAGCACATAACACCGCCGCACTGATCTGGTTTCCGGCGCTCGACTGGCGTTTTTTTGCCACGCTCGGCGTGGCATGTTGCGGCGTGCTGTTGGGGCGCTGGCTGCGCCTGCCGTCCGGCGCGCTGCTGGGGCCGATGATCCTCGGGGCCGCGCTGCACTCTACCGGCACGCTGATGCTGCAAACGCCGGAGTGGATACTGGCCTTGGCCTATGCGTTTATCGGTTGGAGTGTCGGCTTAAGCTTTACCCGCCCGATCTTCCTGCTGGCAATCCGCACCTTGCCGCATATGATGGCCTCGATCGTCGGTCTGATGGTGCTGTGCGGAGGGATGGCTTACGGGGTAACGCTGTTGCTGCCGGTGGATATTCTTACCGCCTATCTGGCGACCAGCCCCGGCGGGCTGGACTCCATTGCCGTCATTGCGGCGGGCAGCAACGTCGATATGGCCTTCGTGATTGCGATGCAAACCCTGCGGCTGTTTTCGACGCTGCTGTTCAGCCCGGTACTGTCACGCTACATCTCACGCCACACGGCGCTGAACGCGACGTAATTTATGCTGGGCGATGAGGGCATCAATGATAAACAGCGCCAGCGCCGCCCAGATAAAACCGAATGCGACCATTTTGTCGCTGCCGAGCGGTTCGCCATATAACGTCACGGCGATAATAAACATCAGCGTCGGGCCGAGGTACTGAAAGAACCCGAGCGTGGACAGGCGCATTCTCATTGCAGCGGCGGTGAAAAACAGCAGCGGTACGGTGGTCACGATGCCTGCGCTCACCAACAGCA
>NZ_JAGFPF010000970.1:0-807 GCF_025962695.1 Candidatus Symbiopectobacterium sp. NZEC135
ACAGCACGTGCAGAGGAACATCAATGAAAAAATCAGGGATAGCCGCCATTGCCGCAGTGGCGCTGACGTTACTTGTGAGTGGCTGCGATCGACTCACGCAATATTCGCTTAGCGAGCAAGATATAAACGGTTATCTGCAAAAGCACAATGATTTCAAAAAACAGATCGGTATTCCGGGCGTAGTCGATGCCACCATCGTGTTGAGCGATCTCAGCAGCCAGATCGGACGTGCCGAACCGGGCAAGGTCACACTGTCGGGTCATGCCAAAGTGGACATCAGTTCGCTGCTGGGTGCCCAGTCAGCGGATGCGGTGCTTACGCTAAAAGCACAACCAGTGTTTGATAAAACCAACAGCGCCGTTTACCTCAAAGAGATGGAGTTGGTGGATTATCAGGTGACGCCAGAGAAAATGGATACCGTATTCAACACGCTGACGCCCTATTTGAATCAGGCATTGAAGAACTATTTTGATCAGAAACCAGCCTATGTGCTCAGCGATGAACACAGCAAAACGGAAGCGTTAGCCAAAAAGCTGGCGAAAGGCATCGAGGTAAAACCGGGACAAATCGCTATTCAGTTGACCGATTAAGCCGTTATCAGGGCGGGTTCCTCCGCCCTGATACTGATAACCAGATTCACGCTTCTTGACTATCCTGCGCGTCCTCATCGTCCTCTTCTTCCACCAAATCTTCTCGTAACGCTTCCAGCGCTTCGCGTGTTAATAGCGCCAGCGTGCGATAAAACGCCGTGGTGGCGTGGCTCTCGACTTTGCCAAGAAAGCGATCGCTCCACGGCAGCAGAAACTC
>NZ_JAGFPF010000972.1:0-806 GCF_025962695.1 Candidatus Symbiopectobacterium sp. NZEC135
CAAATTTCAAATGGCGCTTGATGTGGTGATTGTGCTGGCTTCACTGTTTGTGGTAAGCATACCTATGCTGGTGGTTTCCGTATTAGGAGCCGTGATTCTTAACTTAATCATTGCGATGAATCACCGCCCGGGGCGTTATACGGTCTAAACGGCGTCCGGGATAAGCGCGCCAGCGATAATAATGATTTACCCGATACCCCGCCGCGCGTTAAGCGCAGCAAATGATTATTTCAGGAGAATAACCGTGTTCCAACATGTCGACGCCTATGCCGGCGATCCCATCCTGTCTCTGATGGAAAAATACAAGCAGGATCCGCGCACAGATAAGATCAATCTCAGTATCGGGCTCTACTACAACGAACAGAACATCATCCCGCAACTGCGCGCCGTGAGCGATGCCGTTGATGTGCTTGAAGCGCAGCCTAAAGCGGCTTCCTCCTATTTGCCCATGGAAGGCTTCCAACCCTATCGTTCCGCAATCCAGACGCTGCTGTTTGGCGCAGAGCACCCGGCGCTGGCCGCTAACCGCATCGCCACTATCCAGACGCTGGGCGGTTCCGGCGCGCTGAAAGTGGGTGCCGATTTCCTTAAACACTATTTCCCGGAATCCGAGGTGTGGGTCAGCGATCCGACCTGGGAAAACCACATTGCTATTTTTGCCGGTGCCGGATTCAAGGTACACACTTACCCCTATTTCGATGCGCAAACGCTGGGGGTAAATGTCGATGCCATGGTTGCCACGCTCGAAAGCCTGCCAGCGCGCAGCATCGTACTGCTGCACCCGTGCTGCCATAACCCCACCGGCT
>NZ_JAGFPF010000974.1:0-804 GCF_025962695.1 Candidatus Symbiopectobacterium sp. NZEC135
TTGCCTGCGGTGATCTCCGTGACATCGGATATCAACACGCCGCGCCTGCCGTCAATGAAAGCGATTCTGGCAGCGAGTAAAAAAACGGTGACCCAGTGGAGTCTGGCCGATGTGGCCTGTGACTCTGGCCCGGTAACGGCGATCCGCGTTAGCGCCTGTGCGCCGGAACAAGCTGACAGGCTTGGCATCTGCATCGAAGGCGATTCTGACGACAATATCGCTGCCTTCGCCGATCATCTTCGTAAAGCGCTGAATCAATAACCCTACGCAAGGAATCCATCATGGCTACGCTATTACCGCTCGTTTTTGTTTACGCCGACAATACGGATCGTCTTGCCGGTCTACTTGCCAGCGCCCGCCAGTGGGGCGAGGAAGTTAACGTTTTATTTGTGGGGGATGAACAGCAGGTGAAGGCGTGCGTCAATCTCGGCGCCAATATCGTGTATCACTTCACGCCGCAGGAAGGCGTTGTCAGCGAAGACTATGTGCCATCGTTTGTCAGCATTATTCGTGAATCAGGACCTCGGGCGCTGGTGTTGCTGGCGGCCAGCAAACGCGGCAAAGCCATCGCCGCGCGACTGGGTGCACAACTTAATGCTGCGGTGGTCAATGATGTCATTCGCTTGCGAGTAGAAGAAGACGGCGTGTTTGCCTCTCATCCGTTCTATGGCGGCTTGGCTCATGAGACGCAACAGTTGCTCTCGCCCTACGCTGTGGTCACCTGTGGCAGTAGCGCTGAGGAAAGCGTTAACGGTGCGGCCAGCGCGAGTGTAAAGCCGGGCGCGTTTGTTCCGCCAGCGCATC
>NZ_JAGFPF010000973.1:0-804 GCF_025962695.1 Candidatus Symbiopectobacterium sp. NZEC135
GAGCAGTTGCAGGTGGCTGGCGGCCGCGCCACTGAGGTGCGTTGTCATGGGCAAACCGTAACCGCAGATGCCTATGTGGTGGCCTGTGGTTCTTACTCGACGGCGCTGGTTCGTCAGTGGATGCACCTGCCAGTCTATCCCCTGAAGGGCTACTCGTTAACGCTGCCGCTTGCCAACGAAGCCGCTGCACCGGTTTCAACGGTGCTCGATGAGACGTACAAGGTGGCCGTGACGCGCTTTGATCGCCGTATCCGCGTTGGGGGTATGGCGGAAATCGTTGGCTTTGACACGACGCTGAATCCTAAACGCCGTGAAACGTTGGAAATGGTGGTTCGCGATCTTTATCCTGACGCCGGACCGGTAGATCAGGCGACGTTCTGGACCGGGCTGCGCCCGATGACGCCGGACGGCACGCCGCTGGTAGGGCGCTCACCGCTCGCCAATCTTTATCTCAATACCGGACATGGAACCTTAGGCTGGACGATGGCGTGCGGTTCAGGACAGTTGTTAGCGGATATCATTTCTGGCAACACGCCCGACATTGCCCATGACGATTTGTCGATCTTTCGTTACGCCAGCGTGTAAATCCATCGGTTTATCGAGCACGATCGCAGCGCGTGCTGCGATCAACTGAGCGCTGTAATCGTGCCGCGCGCCTTTGCGCTTAAACGCTGGGCGCGCAGCGCCAACAGCGTGGCGCACAGCATGGAAAGTGCCAGTGTGCTCTGCGGCGTAAGGGGCAGCGCCATTACCCCCAGTCCGACGCACGCGCCACCGGCCATTTGCACGAATCCCACCAGCGCC
>NZ_JAGFPF010000976.1:0-803 GCF_025962695.1 Candidatus Symbiopectobacterium sp. NZEC135
GTAGAGGACTTCTTTGTTGGTGATGGAAAAAATACGGGTTTCGCCACGCAAGTTGGCAGTTATCTTGATGGCGTCCTGAATTCCACCGACGGTACGATCAAAATCGCCAAAGACGGGATTGCCTCAACGATAAAAACGCTTAAACAAACGTATGACCGAACTCAACAAAGCATCGATGACAACATCACACGGCTTAAAGCACAATTTACCCAGTTGGATAAACTGGTGTCGCAAATGAACAGTACCAGTGATTATTTGACCACCCAATTAGCCCAACTGAGCAGCTAAGACAGGTGACCTGAGAGGCCTATTGATGTACAGCAGAACAGGTAGTCAGGCCTACGCGAATGTAGGCCTCGAAAGTAGTGTAATGAGTGCCAGTCCGCATCAACTCATTACGTTGCTTTTTGATGGGGCGCACAGCGCACTAGCGCGAGCAAAAATCCTCATGAATCAGGGAGACATTGCAGGCAAGGGCAATGCGTTATCTAAAGCCATTGACATTATCAACAACGGTCTCAAAGCGGGACTGGATATGGAAAAGGGAGGCGAGTTAGCGGAAAATCTCTCAGCCTTGTATGATTACATGACGCAGCGGTTGACCATCGCTAATTTGCACAATGACGTCCAGGTTATTGACGAAGTGAATACGCTATTGGCAAATATCGCGGATGCCTGGCGACAAATAAACCCTCAGCAACAGGCTGTTAGCAGTGGAGTTGCATGATGACATCGCTACAGCAATTACTTAGTGAGTATCAGCAATTACAGCAACTTAGCCGGAGCATTCTTGCTTTGGCAAC
>NZ_JAGFPF010000975.1:0-803 GCF_025962695.1 Candidatus Symbiopectobacterium sp. NZEC135
TTTTCTTCGCAGGCAATCAGACCGTGGTGCTGCAACAACGTGGCCTTACGGTGTTTGAGCGCAATGGCAACCTGTTCAGAAAGCGCACGCGTGCCAAATGTGGCGTAGGGTGCGCACGGAATCGAATTCCCACCTGCCGCGGCAATCATGTAGTGAATGGCCGGAATCGGACGATTAAGAATTGAAACCGCCGTGCAGTTAACCGCGTGGTTATGCACCACCGCGTTAGCATCCGGCCGGGTTTGGTACGTAACCCAGTGAAAACGCCATTCGCTGGAGGGCAATTTACCCTGTTCGTGTTGCCCGTTGGCATCGATATAAACAATGTACGATTCGGTGAGTTTTTCATAAGGAATACCCGTTGGCGTAATCAACATACCCTCCTGATAACGCACGCTCACATTCCCTGCGGTGCCTTGGTTAAGCCCCAGGCGAGTCATTTCCAGACAGGTGTCAATAATTTGCCTGGCCAATTTGCTGCGTTCCATTTATTACCTCTCTCAGTGATTCACAATAAAGTGGCTGAATCCCGGTGCAGTATCGCACCCGGTTCCATTAAATTAATCAGATTCGTAGTCACCATCATCACGCGGAATAACAAGAAGGATATTTACATCGCCGTTTTTTGTGACGGGACTCAATTAATTCGACGTAAAAAAAGATGAATCCATCAACAGCGCATTTTGAAAACGCCCGTTATTAACAAGATTATTAAAAACGGTCATTTTAAACATCCGTAAAA
The DNA here is from genome assembly GCF_025962695.1 of Candidatus Symbiopectobacterium sp. NZEC135. Classification (NCBI taxonomy): domain Bacteria; kingdom Pseudomonadati; phylum Pseudomonadota; class Gammaproteobacteria; order Enterobacterales; family Enterobacteriaceae; genus Symbiopectobacterium; species Candidatus Symbiopectobacterium sp. NZEC135. The sequence goes on from NZ_JAGFPF010000975.1 coordinate 743, forward strand.
AATGCCCGTTTTGTAGCTATTTTATTAAATCGGTCATTGCCAATGTGGTTTTACGCAATAA
>NZ_JAGFPF010000977.1:0-802 GCF_025962695.1 Candidatus Symbiopectobacterium sp. NZEC135
GCCAAATCCGGCGCCCCACGCCATATTTTCTCCCAGCGTGTTGAGCAATTCTTTATTACTGCTCGCTTGGTCATTCCCTGCACCCGAGACATTTATCAACATACTTTCGTCAATTTCTCTCATACGACCTCCTGTTTAATATAACCAAAAGGAAAATTATCATATTTAAAACAATTGCTACCAATGAAGAAACCAGACTCGTTGCCAATGAAAAATGAATGTCTTTATCGTTTAGAAAATCTGTGAACAAGGGATAAAAAAAACCATTAAAGCAGGACATAAATACAATAAATGAAATATGAACAAAATGCTTTTTGGTTTTTCGCTTGCGCAAAAAAATAATATAGGACATGACTGAAAACCACACTGGAGAAAAAATACCTGATAACATTTTTCGCTCCAAATCTGATGAGTAGGCATCGATAGGTGCACAAGAGAATGAGGAAATGCAATGTATCTTTAGTTACGTTTTTGTTCGTTTTAACTTCATTTATCCCATCCTGACAGAACTTCTCTGAAAGAGGTTTAATTTTTCTTTATTTATTTATTAAATCAACCACTAATTTGATAAAAAAATGAATTTCCCCCCATAACATTGACATCAGAAGGGGATTAACTATGCTATAGCGCACCCTATATTAAATATGTGCGTTTTTCGAAAGTTTAGCCCCTGTAGTCGATAACATAATATGCTGAGAGGTATGCGTGTTTCGCAAGGAAGCGTTGGGACACAGAAAAATGCCATGGCAGGGAAAAGCCATTTTATTTCCAGGTATGTCTCCTTGGTTAACCGCGCTGGTTT
>NZ_JAGFPF010000980.1:0-791 GCF_025962695.1 Candidatus Symbiopectobacterium sp. NZEC135
CGCATGAAAGCCTTTAACGAAAGAACGCCTGGGCCGCTGATGCTGGAATACTACGTACAGCGCGCCAATGCAGGACTGATCATCAGTGAAGCCACCTCTATCTCAGCGCAGGGTGTAGGCTATCCGAATACGCCGGGTATCTGGTCTGATGAACAGATTGCCGGTTGGGCACGTATTACCGCCGGTGTGCACGCTGCCGGTGGGAAAATTGTCCTGCAACTGTGGCATGTCGGACGTATCTCCGATCCTGTCTACCTTGATGGGAAACTGCCGGTTGCGCCGAGTGTGCGATTGCACCGGAGGGCCACGTCGCTACGCTTCGCCCCTATAAGAACTACGAAGTACCACGCGCGCTGGAAACCAATGAGATCCCTGATATTGTTGAGGATTTCCGTCAGGCAGCCGCCAATGCCAAACGCGCTGGCTTTGACGGTGTGGAAATACACGCAGCCAATGGTTACTTGCTCGATCAGTTCCTGCACGATGGCTCAAACCAGCGGACGGACCGCTACGGTGGCAACATTGAAAACCGCGCACGTTTTCTGCTCGACGCGGTGGATGCGGTGCTCACCGTCTGGCCCGCTGGCCGAGTTGGCGTGCACCTAAACCTGATGTCCAATACGCACTCCATGAAGGATTCCGATCCGGCGGCGCTGTTTACCTATGTGGCCCAACAGCTGGATACACGGCGTTTGGCCTTTATCTTTGGCCGTGAAGATATTGCGGGTAGCACGCTTTATGGCCCGTTGGTGCGGAAGCATTTTTCCGGTGCCTATTTTGCCAATGATGGT
>NZ_JAGFPF010000979.1:0-801 GCF_025962695.1 Candidatus Symbiopectobacterium sp. NZEC135
GGATCAGCGCAAGGCGTTTATGACGGTATTGCAAAGTGTGCCATCGCAACCGGGCAGCGTGCCGCCAGCACTCAGTGACGATCAGAAAAAACGGTTGGGCCCTTTTGCCAACGATTACGCCATTTTAACCACTTTTTCCCAGCAGTTGCGGCAAAGCATGGCGGTGAGTTTGAAGCCGTTACTGGAGCACGTTTCTCAGATTCGTGTGCCGCAGGATTATTTGACGCAACGTGACGGCGTACGCAGTGCTGTCGGCGCGATAAACCTGCTGGGGCAACAGGTACAGGCGGCAAAAACCCAGGCAGATTCAGCCGGGCGTAACCTGAGCCAGCCGCAAGAGATTCAAGTGCTGTATGAGCGCGTTTACTCGCAGGTGGTAAGCCAACCGGCGTCGGCATTGGCAAACGTGGTGCCGACCGCTGCCACGCTGGCCCAGCAGTTGGCGCAGGTGGGCGACTTCCTTCAGGCCCAGGGCAAGCAGGTCACTTTTGTGGGAAATCAGGTGCAGTTTGAAACGGCACAGCAGGCGGCGCGTTACAACGCATTGATTACGCCTCTGGCGACGCAGCAGCGCGATTTAATGAACGGATTACAACCGCTATTGCCGTTGTTGAAACCATCGCTATAAGGCAATAACGCACGGCGGTGATGATATTTAGTGATTTGAGTCACACAATTAAAACAAAATCACGGCATTGTAATGTGATTAAGATCACATTGTGCTGCCGTTAATGCGGATGATGATGCGCCGAATTGACCGCATTCGGTGATTTTATGTGAACTCAGTCACTAAAATGTAGC
>NZ_JAGFPF010000097.1:0-8236 GCF_025962695.1 Candidatus Symbiopectobacterium sp. NZEC135
TACAACGCGCGACGCCATCATGCCGAAGCCGAAACGCGCTTTAACGCACGCTACTGCGATTTGGATACCTTACTGGCAGAATCCGATTTTCTCTGCGTTACCCTGCCGTTGACCGAAGAAACACGTCATCTGATCGGCCATGAACAATTGGCAAAAATGAAATCCAGCGCCATTCTGATCAATATTGGTCGCGGTGCGGTAGTGGACGAGGCCGCATTAGTCAAAGCCCTCAGCAACGGGACTATCCATGCTGCAGGCCTGGATGTGTTCGTTCAGGAACCGTTGCCGGTTGATTCCCCCTTGCTGAAGCTACCCAATGTCGTTGCGCTGCCGCATATTGGTTCCGCCACTCACGAAACGCGTTACGGCATGGCCGCCTGCGCGGTTGATAATCTTATCGCCGCACTCACTGGCGACGTTGAAGAAAACTGCGTCAACCCACAGGTGCTTAAATAGCCGATTGCGCGCCAACCCGGTTGTGTTGGCGCGCTTATTCCCCTTTAAGGCGCTCGTTCACCGAGTCCACGGCCCGGCAGTGTCTTGCAAACATTGCCGTTGACTGGCGGTGCGGCCGTCGGGAAAACATCATCCGGCGTCACGTAAACCCGGCTGGTCGCAACAAATCCGTCCTTGAACGTGGCTTCCACAAAGGTCGCTTGCCAGCCAGCATGCTGTGAATTTAACGCCAGGTTTACCGGCCCGTGGCTGGGAAGCGTCACGGTGGTTCCCTGATAGCGAACATCACAGGCATAGCGGAAATCCCGTGCCTCAGGGTTATTTGCCGTCCAGCGTTTTACCACGACAGGTTTTTCAGAAAAAGTGACGCTCAGCGCATCGTCTTTGAGTATGGCAGTGAGTTGTGGCAACGGTTTATTTTTCAGAAACCGATTTACAAAGGTAATTAACGTGCGTTCAACGTATTTTAAAATACCGTTATGGCTGGTATTGGGAATCACGCGCAGAGATTTCGCTCCTGGCAATACATCATAATAAAAGCGTGCATTATCAGGTGCATAAAAATCATCACCGCTGGCATTGACGATATATTTTGCTTTATTAAATTGTGCAGACTGGCCCGCGGCTAAATATTGCATTGGGTCTTCAATTTTCATCAACGCCTGAAATTCCGGGGTATTGATGGTTTTGTCTATACTCTGCTGATAATAAGGATAAAATGCGATGGGCCAATTGCCACCGTAAGAGCGATACATATGCGCCAGTGCAGTGCGTGTATCCAGCAAGTCGATAACAAAGGGCACTACGGCATCGACATCAGGATCAGAAATAAAGGTCAACCAAGATGTCCAGCCTCGTTTGGATGCCCCCGTCACAATAAACCGGGAGATACCCTGTGCTTTTAATTCTTCCTTCGCCACTCTAATCGCCTGTGACACCGCCGTCGCCATAGGAATATGCACGGAAGCCCGCGTTCTCAGCGCCGGATTATCCATGAATAATGACCAACTGCGTGCAACATTATCATCCTCTTTCAACGGTTTATTATCCGCATCGTAAGTAAGATATTGGTTCGGTATATTGCTTACAGAGACAACAACTGCTTTGGTTGCGCGGGCAATAGAAGCCAGCATCTCTGGGCTGAATTCGTTGTTCACGTTGGTTTTAACAATACCATTCGGGTAGTTGGTGCCGTTATTGACAACCATCAGCGCATGCTGTGATTTAACAGGGTGGGCAGGGAGATAGATATCAACGTTGTGTTGCCATTGTGCGGGTTGCACCAATCCTCCGGGTGACCAGGATTGGGAGACCATGCGGTATTTCTTCACACTGACGTCCGCCTGAATATCATCACCCTCGTAATGATAATTTATCGGCATCGCCGCCAAATCTTCACGATAACACGCTATTACTCGCGTTAAATCAGTATCCTTATCATCATGGCATCCCACTTCCAATGCGTTGGCTTGAGATAGAAACCCTATAAATAATAAGAAGAAAATAAAAGTGAGGTTATCAATCTTCATTTATTGTCCTTATTAATGAACTGAGGCTTGATAGTGTATCCGTACGATATTAAATGAACGAGTAAGTAGAATACGTATTTTCAATTTCCAGCAGTCTACTTTACCTTTGTATATAGATCTAACACCTGTTATTTTTTGTCTCGGTATTTGAAACTTTTCGGCAACGCGATAACATCACCTATTATTTTTTTCCCTTTAGCGCATTGTGGAACAAAAGACGGTCGGCAAGCGGGTTACCATTGCAGCCACCGGCAGCAAGCGCTATGTTCTTTGTTAACGTTGGCATTACCTTTAAGCGATACATGATGAACTTTTCTCTTTTCGGCAACAAATTCACCCGCCACGCTGGCATCACCCAATTGATGGATGACCTGAATGATGGGTTACGTACCCCAGGTGCCATCATGCTGGGCGGCGGCAACCCCGCACACATCCCGGCGATGGATACCTACTTTCAGCAACTGTGCCAGGAGATGTTGAGTGCCGGTACCTTGACCGAAGCGCTGTGCAATTACGATGGCCCACAAGGGAAAGACACGCTTCTCACCAACCTGTCATCCTTACTCCAGCAAACGTTTGGTTGGGATATTGGGCCGCAAAACATTGCGCTGACCAACGGTAGCCAAAGCGCCTTCTTTTACCTGTTCAACCTGTTTGCAGGCCGTTATGAGGGGGGAGCATCACGCAAAGTGCTGTTCCCGCTCGCGCCTGAATACATCGGTTATGCCGATTCCGGACTGGATGAAGATATGTTTGTCTCCGTGCGCCCTCAGATCGAATTACTGCCTGAAGGCCAATTCAAATACCATGTCGATTTCGATAATTTAACCATCGGTGATAACATCGGGATGATTTGCGTATCACGCCCGACCAACCCTACCGGCAATGTGTTGACAGACGAAGAACTGGTCCATCTGGACCAACTTGCTCAACAGCACGATATACCGTTGGTGATCGATAATGCCTATGGCGTTCCCTTCCCCGGCATCATTTTTAGCGACGCCACGCCACTGTGGAACACCAATACCATTCTCTGCATGAGCTTGTCTAAACTGGGCCTGCCGGGATCGCGATGTGGCATCATCATTGCCAATGAGCAGGTTATCTCTGCCATCAGCAACATGAACGGAATAGTTAGCCTGTCGCCCGGCTCAATCGGCCCTGCGATAGCTAACGAAATGATTGTGCGCGGCGATTTGCTACGTTTATCCAAAGACGTTGTGCGTCCGTTTTATCAACAGCGCGTTACGGAAACCATCGCCATGATCCGCCGTTATCTGTCACCAGAACGTTGCCTGATCCATAAACCGGAAGGGGCAATTTTTCTGTGGCTGTGGTTCAAGGATCTGCCCATTTCAACGGAAACGCTCTACCAACGGTTAAAAAAACGCGGCGTATTGATGGTACCTGGTCACTATTTCTTCCCCGGTTTGGCAGAAGACTGGCCCCATGCCCACCAATGTTTGCGCATGAACTATGTACCTGATCCAGAAAAAATCGAACAAGGCATTGCGATTCTGGCTCAAGAGGTCAAGTTAGCGCGACACGAAGTTAACACATCCAAGTAAGAACATATATTACGCCCCATAGACTGACATTCATGGCCTCCATCCCTTAGGATGCCATGATGCAAAACAATCTTAGAGAGCACGTTTTACTCTCGGTTCAGTGACCCGCCGAGGGGGCGTGACATTAGCGGTACCCAACGCAAGTTTTATATCATCACTCATTGATATAAATGCTGTACCTTCACTATCTGTCGGAAGAGAAATACCTTGGTAAAATTTCAAAACACTTCTGTCATCAAAAGCCACATTAAAACCCAGCACTCTTTCTGCATTTTTTGTGTGATATGTTCTAATGAGTCTAGGAAGGTCTGTCAGTGTGATTTCAATTACCCCACCCTTCTTTGACAAATAATCCTGCACGCTTCTTATCATGTCCTTCACAGATGATGCATGTTTTATTTCATTAGGCGAAATCATTCCTAAATCATTTTTATATATCTTTACATTTCCATTAAAATTTTTTTTATCAGAGGATTTTATATAATGATAAGCTTCAATATAACGGTTTATCCAAGGAAAGAAAAATCGACTGTGTGGGTTATGGTCAAACATATTAGCCTCATAAATCCATTTATTGTTATTCTTCTTAAACTTGATACTTTCATTCCACTGCAAATTCGGCATATCAATAAAGCTTTTCGACATTGCTTTATACATTAAAGTGAGCGTCACATCAACACGTGAACCAATTGATACGTTGTTAACCACATTCGAACTTTTTATCTTCACCGTTGATAGAGTCCAGGATTTATTTAATACTATATTTTTATTTAATTTCAATCCAGTATTAGAGTTAATAGCACGGGTTAAACGGTCCTCTTCTAGAGTGGACGACAACATTCCCCCATGTGTTATTATATTGTCTGGGTAAAATTTTTCATTTTTAAATATTAAATATAGTTTATCTTCTTTTCTATCCTTTAAGAAAAATCGACCATCATGCTCCTCTACTTTGAAAAATCTATTGCTAATTTTTATATATCGTTGGTTTAATTGATCCATTCTAAGCCCCACCTGATCAGGGAAAGACAACTTACTAATGCTCACATAGGATGTTGGCATATTATAATCGATCCAACGCTTGAGTGCCCATGACACAGGGATTTTGGTTTCTCTATTATATCTTTCTATAGCTTCTTTAAAATGAGAAAGTCTTGCTTTTTTTCCATCCATGATTAATGCCGTAAATCTTTTGTCCATTCTATTAATTGCTTTTTTAATAAAAAAACTTTTCTTATCTGAATCAACTTTCCATTCTATCGCTAAGAAGTCTTGTTTTATCTTTGTATAAAGAGATTTGTACATGGTTTTATAGAGCGAATCAGTCACAACCGATGACATGTCAGCGTAATCAAAATCTATCAAGATGAATTTTTTCTTCGTTGAATCAAATATAATATTACCAACATTAAAGTCTTTAATATTTACATTCAAACTCTGAAGCGTTGTTATTAACCCCTCCACGGGATCTTTCTTTATAAATTCTTTAGCAACCATCACGGCCTTAGTTATATCTTTTTCACCTCTAATATCTGCTAGTGTTGTTCCACTGAGTTTTGGCATATCTACCGCCATAAAGGTTCGTCCCGACTCATCTTGTAAAGAGATGACACAAACAAATTCCCCCTCATAAAGCTTCCTAAATATTTTAGCGTTATTATTCGCTTTTATCTCGCTATGTTCTTTTCTATAGAATTTTATTATCCTATTGGGTTCTGACGGATCATAAAAAATCACACCTTCAGCTGAAATAGCCTTGCTTAAAATATTTTCCTTCTGATACCAGACTGGAGGATTATTTAGTTTTGGTAATTTATAATTAGTAAAATAATTTCTATTAGCTGAAGTTTTTGATAAAGAAAAATCATCTGTTTTATCTATATTGTTTATAGTCATACATAACTTTGTTGCGGCAATACCTCGTGCTACTCGGTGACAATGATTATTTTCTTCATCAATATAATATCTGCTCTCTACGCTTTGATACTTTGTGTTTATATTTTTTTCTTCCGTATTGACTGAAAAATGTTCCTCCATATTTATTTTCCCAAAAACTTTATCTATTATAATGAAAGAAATAATATTAATGATATCATCACGTATTTTATCCCACTCCATTCTTTTTTCTTCTAACGTATCACTATCCATTATATGTTCAATATGCATTCCCAGAGATAGAAAAGGTGACACTGGATTAGGAATAATTGCAGATGCATCAATCATATCCTCCCACATATCTCTCTTTACTTCCGCATCAGATTTTACAAAATAGTCCAAATCGGATAACTCTTTATCTTTCATATTAACTGCAAACAAATTAAAAAAATCCCATGGGGAAATACTCTCTTTATTCTCAGCAATAATTCTATATTTACTACTTCCCTGGCTTAATGAAACCAATATTGACTTCACGCCATCTTTAATCAAACCATCCTGTTGATTTTCTAAGGAGAAATGAGAAGCAATCATCTCTCGATTCGATTTATCTTTACTCGAATTTATAATCCATAAATTCATTTCCTCATCATTAGAAAACCATTTAAATTTAAAGTCGCTATTTGGAAAGTAAACAATAAAATTTTCACTTAAATTATCTCTAAATAAAAATGCATTCGAGGATTGATAATCACCTATGTAAAGATTAAATATGAAAAAATTACCACACTTCAATCCTAAAACACATTTCAAAATGTCTCTTTTCTGTTCCCCATCAAGAAGGTCACAAATTGAAATATGAAGAAAAAAATCAACGATAAGTTTATTTGACTGATCTTCACTATTTTCATACTTCTCATTTATCTTATTTTTTGCATAAGTATAAAAATCAATATTCCAAACTAAATTAATAAATGCTGTTGGTTTTATTTTTACTTCCTCAGAAGCATGATACTCCTTTTTTTCAGGAGAAGAGTACATATAAATCCCACACATTGCATCCATGTCTTGCATATTGTCTTGTATACTCCCGCCAAAATTAGTAAAAAGACATTCAGTAAGTGTTTTGTTTATATACGTAGGTGAGAAGTGGATTTTTTCATGGCCATAATACATGGTGTTACTAAACTTAATAAAAAAAACTCGATCGGGGTCAATGTCTAATTTATATTTATAATAAATTTCATTTTTTAATTTCCCACTAGCTAATTGTACTAAGGTTGGGTATTTTGATTGATATTTATTATAATATTCATTAATTTTAGACCATTCTGACTTTATTGAACCATTGTTAAACACATCAATTAGGTTATTTCTCTTTGAAAACCATCCTTGATCAGATTCTTCTATGTTATTAGAAAAAACAATATCGTCTTTATATGTCACATTATTTTCTTCACTGATTTGTGATGCTCCCACCGATGGAAATGATAAAGGATCATGGCGAAGTATAAAATCACTAACCTTATGTAACCCATCAATCACCTGCTCAATCACATTCCCCATTTTTCTGTTCATACTCGATATTAACACACGTTGTTTATCCATATCTAAATCGTTTACTTGTGATAACATCTCCGTCTGGTTCGCTTCATTGCTTATTTTACTGCATGCGTTCTGAAAATGGATATCAGTATGCTGATGTGAAATTTCTTGTAAGTTATGATGGATACCGTAACTCTCGGAAGAATAACGCTGCTTTATCAATGGGTAAGTGCTATTGCTTTGAATAGAAGAAAAAAGCGAAAATAATCTCACCATCGCTATAGATATATTTCTTCTCTGTCTATTTTCTGAGTGAAGTCCTTTCTGCTTTGCAAGCCCTGTCACCAGATTATTTTGATATCTATAACTTTTCTGTTTTTGATCTTGTGAACGAATGTAATTTCCAACGGACTCTCTATGATGTACAGCTAATGACACTTTTTTAATCATACTATCATTCCTGATTTTTAAATTAAAACTAGCGTGAAAATAAAATATGAAATTTAAATAAAAATAGGTAATATACTAAAGTAGTTCAAAAAGGCCATGAGACAATACAATTATTTCAGCATAACAACCATTTCATCTTATCAATTTAATCAGAAAAAAATAATAAAGACAGTCAGTAAGTTTAGTCATGGTTGTTATTATAGCTGTAGGAATTAAAATAAAAGCACGATACATCCGAAGGGATTTTTTTGATATTTCAATGAATATGCGGAAATTAATGATACTGCTAAGTGTAATGGGATAAAGCAAGCTCCTGCGCTGCTTGAGCCGTATACCTCTACAAGGTCTGGTAAGTTTTCTCACGTAGTCACTGTATTTCTATTTGTTTATAAGACTGAGGCTCCGAGGATCTAAACCATTTAATGCCACCCATAAAAAAGAAGCTCGTAATCGAGCTTCTTTTTAAGCATAGATCGCCTTACAGATACTGCCTTATTGTCGCACTTAGCGCATCGTCACAAACTCTTCCGATGCGGTCGGGTGAATCGCCACGGTATTGTCGAAGTCGCGTTTGGTCGCGCCCATTTTTACCGCCACGGCAAAGCCTTGCAGCATTTCATCCATGCCAAAGCCGATACCATGTATGCCCACGATTTTCTCTTCCGGCCCGACACACACCAGCTTCATGCGGCACGGTTGACGGTGCTGGGTGACGGCGGTGTACATCGCGGTGAAAGAAGAGGTGTAGACTTTAACCTGATCATCACCGAATCTTTCCCGCGCTTGCGGTTCGGTCAACCCGACCGTGCCAAT
>NZ_JAGFPF010000978.1:0-791 GCF_025962695.1 Candidatus Symbiopectobacterium sp. NZEC135
GTTGGAGGAACCCCGGTAATTTGGCAGCACACTGGCAGAGTAATTAAACGCATCGGAGACGGACATCACCCGTTGCTTATCCATTTGCGCACGCGTAACCACGGTGATCGACTGTGGCGTCGTTACCAACGGCGTTTGTGTTTTCGTACCGGCGGCACTCTGTTTCGCAATCATTCCACCCGTGGGGAGCGTGGTATTTTGCTCGCCCTGTGCAATGACCACCATCACATCAGCGTTGCCAGTCACCGTTTCAGCGGCCAGCGTTTGCGCTGCCATCACGAGTGATGATGCAACACCCAGTACCGTGACATAACCGAAAAAGAATTGCCCAACGAGGTAAAATTTCCTTTTATTTTCAGACACGTTTCCATCCTTTACTGCAATAGTATCTTTGTGCGACATAAAGAAGCCAACATATTCCTGGCTAATAATGCACCAAAAAAGAGTATTTCAAATGCAAACTCGTCTCAATCGCATTTATGTAACGTTACGCTGTAAAAATGAAAGGGATTCACCCTTAGGACGATCTATGGCTCCAGCCTTGCCGTCACGAACCGGTTCCTGATTTCCGGTGAAGGTGAACCGCGAGATGTATCACTATCGCAGGAAATGCCACCAGACATACCTGATGAGACAGAATCACTCGGGCCAACACCCGATACGATTAGTGAATAGCTTAACGTCAGTCCACCGTCACGAATATCAGTTTTCGATTCTGGATGGGACGCTATTTGGCAACACCTTAGGCAACAGGAGGAGATAGCGTTAAACGGTCACGGCCATCTGCGTTG
>NZ_JAGFPF010000981.1:0-800 GCF_025962695.1 Candidatus Symbiopectobacterium sp. NZEC135
CGACGCCACCTGCCGCATGGCAATCCCCCAGCGTTGCCGGTCAAATCCACCTTGATTTAACCGACTATGAAGCGGACGAAAACGGGTACGAATCAGCCAACGCTGTCCACCGCACCACGCCTCCATCGCACTCGGCACCGTGAGCGTGGCGTAAAACGCCGGAAAAACCCATCTGCCTCGCAGCTTTTCGACCTGAACCAGAATCTGTTGATCCTGATGACCGGAGATGCGCATCTCTACGATCTTCACCTCAGCGCTAAGCGCTTTACCATCGATGTCGACCATGGTCGTTAGCATGGAATGGGCATCAAGCAGCGCCAGTGCCAAACAGATAACGGAGAGGCTCAACACCCGCGCTATTCTGGCGCGGCAGGTTGCCAACAGCAGCATCGACACCATCAACACCGTGACCGAAGCCCAGCGTGACGGTATCTGCGGCAACCACAGCAGAGGCAGAGTTCCCGCAATAACGGCACATGACGCCATGCTAAACGTCATTCTCGCCATGGCTGCCTCCTTTATGATTCAGCAGCAAGCAGCGTGACGCGTTGTGGTGGAACGGTACAGCCTTATGCCGCAGAGTTGCAGCGGGATTCGCACGGGATGACGTCAATTTTCAGGACGCAGCGCAAGGAGTGAAGCGCGATCGCAATCGTCAGCGGGCTTGGAGCAACGCGAGAAGCATCACGCAGCAACCAGAAAATGCAGCAATAAAAAAGGCCGCACAGGCGGCCTGATAAAAAAGAGGTAGCGCTTACGCGTCTTGGCCCGGCACGGCGCACTTCATTTCGCCCATCTCT
>NZ_JAGFPF010000985.1:0-799 GCF_025962695.1 Candidatus Symbiopectobacterium sp. NZEC135
AGGCAGCGCGGCAAAAATAGGCACAATCAGGCTGACACGCATATAGCCGGAGGTGAAGAAGCCCATATTACGCTTCGCGTCCATCAGTTGACGCCAACTGTGGGCGACCTCGCTAAAATGGCGCGCCAGATAGGTTTTTTCCTGCGCTTCGCCGCCATAAAGTGCGATCTGCTCCGCATTGTCATGCTTGCGCAACAGCGCGGCACGAAAATCCGCTTCGGAGCGCTGCCGAGCATAGCTGATGCCGTGCAACTTTTTCCCCACCACGTGGGTAATCAAGGTGCCCAGTACGGTGTAGATAATCACCACCCACACCAGATAGCCGGAGATCGCCCACTCACGGCCAAACAGGGTAAAACGCTGCACGCCAGAGAGCTGCCAGAGAATGGCCATAAACGACGATAGCCGACCCGCATTGATGATAAATGCGACCACCATGCTGACCAGCTTATCGGTGAACAGATTGATATCTTCGGCGATACGCTGATCCGGGTTGTCGATTTTCCCGGTTAACGACATGCGATAAAAGGTGCGCTGTGCCAGCCAGCTATCAACAAACTGCTTGGTCAAGGCGCTACGCCAGCGGATCACCAGCAAGCTGGTAAACCAGTCCTGATACACAAAAATACCGATATAGAGCAGGATGTAGACGCTGTACTCTTTCATCAAGCCGAACAGCTTGCTGCTGTCGTAGGTGCCGAGCGTGTCGTAAAACACCCGGCTCCATTCGTTGATCTGCACGTTGAGATAGACAATACCGAAGCCCATGACTACGGCAACGGCCAGCAGCGACCAGGCG
>NZ_JAGFPF010000982.1:0-799 GCF_025962695.1 Candidatus Symbiopectobacterium sp. NZEC135
TATACGCCTACTTTGGCTATGCGTTAGCACAAGTGGGGTTTCGTGTTATTTTGCCTGACGCGGCGATGCACGGTGCGCGTTATGATGGCGATGAGGCCCGCCGTTTACGCCATTTCTGGGATATTCTGCAGTTTAACGTGCAGGAATTGCCGGGGTTGGTGGATGCCGCGCGCCAACGCGGATGGATTGCGGATGAGAAAATCGGCGTCGCGGGCGCATCGCTCGGTGGCATGACCGCGTTGGCCAGCATGGCACGCTATCCGTGGATTTCAGCCGTCGCGGCGTTTATGGGGTCCGGGTATTTTTCTGCGCTGTCGCGCTCGCTTTTCCCTCCGGTTCCCGTTGGGAGTCCGGGGTCTGACGATCTGTTGCGCCAGTTGGCGCAAACGCTGGTCAATTATGATGTCACCGATCGGCTGTCTGCGTTGGCAAATCGCCCGTTATTGCTGTGGCATGGCGATGCGGATGATGTGGTGCCCGCCGCCGATAGCGCGCGCTTGTATGAGGCACTGAAAGCGGATAATCAGCATCATAACGTCACCTACCTGACTGAACGTGACGTGGGGCACCGTATCACTCCGGTGGCGCTGACGGCGGGCAGCCGCTTCTTTACCCGGCATTTTGCCTCCGTGCCGCTGCCTGACGTATCCCATTGATGCAGTTTGGTTATTATTCAGGGTAGATGGATGCCATCTGCCAGTGGTTGAAGGCCAGGCAGTACGCCTCTCCATTTTCGGCATAAAGCGCGATACCGCGCCCTTCTGTTGGCGGATAAATGCGGCTGGTGAGACAGGTTTCC
>NZ_JAGFPF010000984.1:0-799 GCF_025962695.1 Candidatus Symbiopectobacterium sp. NZEC135
TAGGAAGATACCTACCATCCACACGCATAGAAAGGTCTGCGCGATGAAACTGGAATCCCTCGTGTTACACCATGGCTATACCTCGGAAGCAACCACTAAAGCTGCTGCCGTACCGATTTACCAGACAACCTCTTACACGTTTGATGATACGCAGCATGGTGCTGACCTGTTCGATCTCAAAGTGGCGGGTAATATCTATAGCCGCATCATGAACCCCACCAATGCGGTGCTGGAAGAACGTCTGGCGGCGATAGAAGGCGGGATCGGTGCGTTGGCGCTTGCCTCGGGCATGGCGGCTATCACCTATGCGCTGCAAGCGCTGACGCAGGTGGGAGACAATATTGTCAGCACCAGCCAACTGTACGGTGGCACCTATAACCTGTTTGCGCATACGTTGCCGCGTCAGGGGATTGAAGTGCGTATGTTTTCTGCCGAGGATTTTGCTGCGCTTGATGCGTTGATTGACGATCGTACCAAGGCGGTATTCTGTGAATCCATCGGTAATCCGGCGGGCAACGTGGTGGATATCGCACAGATTGCCGCCATCGCCCACCGCCACGGCGTGCCGGTGATTGTCGATAACACGGTGGCAACGCCAGTGTTGTGTCGCCCGTTTGAGCACGGGGCCGATATCGTGGTGCATTCCCTGACCAAATATATCGGTGGACACGGCACCACGATTGGTGGCGCTATTATCGATAGCGGCAAATTTGACTGGGTTGCCAACAAGGCGCGCTTCCCGCTGCTGAGTGAGCCGGATCCCTCTTACCACGGCGTGGTTTATACCGAGGCATTCGGC
>NZ_JAGFPF010000983.1:0-799 GCF_025962695.1 Candidatus Symbiopectobacterium sp. NZEC135
AGATGGTTGGGGCGGGTTTTGTGCTGCTGGTGGCGTACCTTTTTCTGTCGCAGTGGATCCGCATTACGGTGTTCACCGTTGCGGCGGTAGCCTGGCTGAATATTCTAACGCTGGGTGGGCCCGCGATTGCACTGCTGCCATCATCCTCGGTGGCTTCCGGAACCTCTGCGTCCCCCAGCGCGGGGAATGCACCGGCGGGGGCGACCTTGCCGCCTACCAAAGAGAACCTGACGGCCTACATCAACCAGTTCTATACGCGGGAAAAATCGCGCGTCAGCGCGTTTCCGGCTGCACTGCCTGCGGATGCACAGCCCTTTGACGTGCTGATTATCAATATCTGTTCGCTCTCCTGGTCGGATTTGCAAGCCATCCATCTCGATACCCACCCGCTGTGGCAACGTTTTGATGTGATGTTCTCCCAGTTTAACTCAGCAACCGCTTATAGCGGCCCGGCATCAATTCGTCTGCTGCGTGCCAGTTGTGGGCAAACGTCGCATCAGGGGCTGTATCAACCGGCCAACCGCGAGTGCTACCTGTTTGATAATCTGGCTAACCTCGGCTTTAAATCACAGCTGATGCTGGATCACTCCGGCGTGTTCGGCAACTACCTTAAAGAGGTGCGGGAAGAGGGCGACATGCAGTCGCAACTGTTATCGCAACAAGGTATTAGCCATCAGATCACCTCGTTCGACGGCGAACCGATTTATAACGATCTGGAACTGCTCAACCGCTGGCTCTCGGGCACCACTCAGCAAGGCGCAGCGCGCAGTGCCACCTTCTTCAACGTGATCCCCTTGCA
>NZ_JAGFPF010000986.1:0-798 GCF_025962695.1 Candidatus Symbiopectobacterium sp. NZEC135
TTGCCTGAGCAAGAAAGTGCGTAGTCCGCGCCTAACATACATACCGCGCCTGCAAGGCGAGGCTCGACGGTGGCCATGACGTCATTGTTGGCACTGCTGCTATCCGTTTGTCCCGATGCCGTCGAGGCTGTAGTGGCATCGTGCGTTACCACCATGCTTGAACCGGTGATCTGTTGCGTCAGGTTTTGGGTAGCGAAACGGTTACCAATATTGGCAGCGAGCGGTAAATCCGTGGGGATCGGCAGGTCGACGGTTAATGCACCATTCACATAGGTAATGTTGTAGTTGGCAAGGCGATCGCCCAGCGCATTTTCAGCCACGACAGCATATTGACCCACAGCCGCAGAACGATCGGCACCTGAACTTGATACGGTTACCGACTCGACGGTATCCCCGTTCAACAGTCCATTAGCCTGATAGCCGAGGGTTGCTGTTTGACCATAAAGCTTGCTGGCGTTATCGGCGCTAATGGTGAGTGCCGCCGGGGTTACGGTCAGTGCGCCATCGTTATAGCTGATGGTGTAGTTGCCCAGTTTGCTACCGGTTGCATCGCTGGCGGTAATGCCGTAGCTGCCGACGTTGGCGGTGCTGGCGTTACCGGTGCTGGTCAGGGTTAACCCATCAACCGTATCGCCGTTCACCAGACCTGCGGTGGTATAACCGAGATTTGCACTGTTGCCGTAGATCTTGCTGGTGTTATCGGCACTGATAGTGAGTGCCGCCGGGGTAACAGTCAGCGTGCCATTGTTATAGCTGATGGTGTAGTTACCCAGTTTGCTGCCGGTTGCATCGCTGGCG
>NZ_JAGFPF010000987.1:0-798 GCF_025962695.1 Candidatus Symbiopectobacterium sp. NZEC135
TGAAAAACCTGCCCTTTACCCAGGCGTGTTCCAACGATGATGGTGGCTGTCGACCCCAGGGCATTGCCGGGGAGGTTGATCAGTGCTGCGATAGAGAAGGCGATAAAATTGCCCGCGATAACCTCTGTGCCCATTCCGGCGACAAAGCGCTGTGTGATCAACTTGCCCAGATTAAACATCACGGATTCTACGCTGGCAGGAATACCGATGCTTAACACTTCATACAGAATGGTGTAAGTGAAAGGGGCAAAATAGGATTTGAACGGAATGCGCAGTGCACCGTTAAAGCCGTGCATCAACGTGAGGATCACAAACACCGCACCGATATAGCGTGACAGCGTCGTGCCAATACCTGCGCCATAAAACCCCAGACCCTGCCAGGAAAAAATCCCGTATATCAGCACACTACTGATCAGTATGTTGAGGATGTTCATGCCGATGTTGATAAACATCGGCAGCTTGGTATTACCGGCACCGCGCAGCGCCCCACAGCCGACTAACGCAATCGCCATGGCCGGATAGCTCCAGCCAGTTTGCCGTAGGAACACCAGCGCCAACGCTTTAACATGTGGATCGGCGGAACCGGCAATCAGGTCGATAATGGCTTCACCTGCCAGTTCAATCAGCAACACTAACAAAAAGGAGACCAGTACCAGCAAAGACATAGACTGACGCGTTGCAGCGCGGGCCTGTTTGCGATTGCGCTGGCCCAGACTGAATGCCACCACGACTGCTGTGCCCAGCGCGACGGCGGTAAAGAAAGCGATGATGAGCATGTTGAAACTGTCGGCCAGACCC
>NZ_JAGFPF010000988.1:0-798 GCF_025962695.1 Candidatus Symbiopectobacterium sp. NZEC135
TCATAGCGCACGCGATGCTGATGCGCGGTACGAAAACAGTGCGCCAGCTCATCCGGGTGCAGTGGATGCTCCTGCAAAACATGGATCCCCCGGCGCAACAGTGCACACGCTACCTCCGCGCCGCTACCGCCGGACACCCCTGCGCGTACCACCACGCAGGCCAGGGTTACCGTCTCCGGCAGCGCCTCTACCGCGTGATAATGCGCGATACCCATCTCACGCGCGCAGCGTGCGGAAGCGTCAGAACCGCGCGACAGGATCCCAACCAGTTCAATGTCCGGGTGCAGCGCCAACGCGCGCAGATAAAATCGACCAAACGCGGTGCCGCACACCACGGCCTTCATTTTGGTGGTCATAATCTTCCCTCTTCGAGACGTTCATCGGGCAGGTATTGGCGAATCTGCGTGCCCGGATGCAGGCGGACAACGTCGTTAAAGGTTTGTGTCGCCATCAGGACGTCATCCGCAAAATGCACGCCAGGGGAAATGTCACCGCGTAATAACGCATTCACCGTGCTCACCGTGACGGCGGCGGTCAACGCCGCGCTGCTGTCGGTAGAGACCACCGCTCGGCGGCGCGGTTTGTTATGGGGGAGAAGATCGAACACCAGTCGGTAATAGGCCGAGTGCCCCAGCAGATCGAGCTCGCTGGCCTGCTCAACCTGCGCCACCGCCTGCGTCAGGCGTTCAGCATTGTTCACCCAACCGCGCAGACCGGTCAGCGTCTCACGCAAGAAGCTTCCGCTAAACACGTTATACCAGCGCAACTCGCGCAACTGATGGCGTGTCGCCAGACGCT
>NZ_JAGFPF010000989.1:0-797 GCF_025962695.1 Candidatus Symbiopectobacterium sp. NZEC135
CGCACCGTGGCGGCTCATGATGACTTTATTGCTGATATTGCCGAACGCCCAGGAGAGCGCGCCGCCCAACGTCAGCAGCATCGTGAGCAGCGTCAACCCGGTGGTGGTCTGGTTCAGCATGCCGCCTTCCGCCAGCACAAACATGCCTAGCGTAGCAATGGCAATGCCGAGGAAATGGTTCCAACGCAGCGCCTCACCCAGCAGCAGCGCCCCCAGCAGCAGGGTGAAAAACCCTTGTGCTTGCAGCACCAGCGAGGCAATGCCCGCTGGCATACCCAGTTTTATCGCCAGAAACAGAAAGGCAAACTGGCCGAAACTGATGGTCATGCCATAGGCGACCAACCAGCGCAGCGGCAAGCGGGGGCGCGGCACAAAAAAGACGGCAGGCAGCGCCACCAGTGTAAAACGAAGCCCCGCCAGTAAAAACGGCGGCATCCCCTGCAACCCGACCTTGATAACCACAAAATTAACGCCCCAGGCAACCACCACACACAGCGCCAACAGCCAATCTTTTACTGACATTTTATTCCCCAGCGAGTGAGCGACAGCCCCGTTCGCGCGCTTTCATCGTCCTAAAATGAAACATCGCTCACAAAAACACAAGTAAGCGAATCTTATGACTATAGCGCCTTCCCCCTGGCTGAGGGGGGGATTATCAACGTTTTAGCAAAGGTCTTTCGCCTGCGTGGGGATAAAAAAAGAAAACAGAGTGGCCTACAATGGGGAACGGTTTCCGGTTGGCGGCCAGGTTTTGGTCGTCGCTAACGCCGCGCAAGGCACGGCGTCCATTCCTCGGA